>JAFADT010000612.1 GCA_023424585.1 Pseudomonadota bacterium | reverse complement strand
GCTTGAGGCTGTCCAACAACCGCAGCCGAACTCTTGACGTGATGTGGCAGCACCAGTCCTGGCTAGGCACATCCATGAGGGCCGTTCATGCGAAGGGCCACGTCTCGATGCTCTGCCATTCGTCAAGCAATCCTTGCCAGCCGCTTGGAGTGCCCGTGCGCGAGGCCAATGCGCAGGACCGCAAAGTACGACCCCTTGCGGCCCCTTCAATTCACGGAGGCCCTGCCCCGCAGGCAGGCGCGCCCTGTAAACGTCGCGCCCCATGGCGCCTGCGGTCAATACGGGTGGAAGCGGGTCACGAAAGGCACGGCTTCGCTCTGTCCCTCCGGGACTCGCGTCCCGGTGACGCGCAGGAAGCCCTGTGCGTCCAACCTCGCGGCCGTGGGCTGCTCCTCCCCGGGCAGGTCCGTGCGGTGCGCGCGCAGGATGCTCGCGCCATTCGAGGCCACGTGCACGACGCCCAGCCCGGAGGCCCCCTTCGCGTCCTGACTCCAGGTGGCGGCGACCAGGGTGCCATCCGCCAGCAGATCCATGCCCACGACCGCCTCCCGCCCGCCCGGGCGCCCCGCCGTGAAGAAGGCGTAACCCGCGTCGCCGAAGGACGTGTCCTGATCCCCGTACGCGCTCAGCCGCGCCACCACGGCCCGGCTGTTCCCATCGGAATCCACCGCCCTCCCCCCCACCAACCATTTCCCGTTCGACAGCCGGAGCAGCGTCCTCGGCGTGATGTCCGGCGAGCTGAAGGCCGCGGCGTAGTGGAAGGTGCTGTCCCGCGTACCGCTGGCGTTGAAGCGGCGCAGGGCCAGCGTATCGAAGCTGCCCGTGGAGGTCCCCGCCACGAGGATCTTGCCGTCGGGCTCCGCGACGACGCACAGGCCATCATCCTGGCGCCCCTCGTCCGCCGTCGCCACGCCGTCCCCGCTGAAGGTCGTATCCAGGGCGCCCAGCGCCGTCAGGCGGATCACCACCATGTCCAGGCCGTCGTTCTCGACCGTGCCCGCGCCGATGATCCGCTCACTCGCGTCGAGGGTGACCGCGTGAAGGGTGGCGACCCCCGTGGAGAGCTGGAAGGTACGCACGCCCGTCCCCCCGAACGTGGTGTCCAACACGCCCGCGGGCGTGTACCTCGCCAGCAGCAAGCTCTGGTACTTCGTCCCCGCGCAGGTATTCGTGCCGGCGATGGCGCCGCCCGCGACGACGATGCGGCCATCCGCCTGCAAGGTGACGGCATCCACGTAGTCATCGCCCCCGCAGATGTCGCTGACCACCACGCCCCGCGTGCCGAACGTGGCGTCCGGCGTTCCATCCGGAAGCAGGCGCGCCACCAGCACGTCCCTCGCGCCCGTGTAGCCGGTGGAGCCGACGAGGATCCACTTGCCGTCCGCCTGCACGGCCATGGCGTTGATCTTCACCACGGGCAGGCCGAGCGCCGGCGTCGCCACGCCCTCCGTGCCGAAGGCGCTGTCCAGCGCGGCCGGCGCGGGCTCCACCTTGAAGGTGAGCGGGAACTCCACCCGCGCTCCGCCCCCCACGCCCACCACCTTGAGGGAGAACTGGCCATAGGCGGCGAACTCGTCCGGGACGTAGCCCAGCGGCGTCGCGGTCGCTCCCTCGGGGATGACGACCGGCAGGGCCTGGGTGGTGCGCACGTGGGGAGGCAGGCCCTCCACCGTGATCGCGACCTCCCCGGTGAAGGACGGCTCGCGGGTCACATTGATCGCCTGCGCGAACACGGGGGACAGCTCGAAACGGACCGTCTGCTCGGGGGGCGTCCACAAGGTGAACGCGGGAGGCGTCCCTCCCCCATCTGAAGGGAGAGGCTCGGTGCCGCCATCCTGCTCGCCCGCACCGCCATCCGCTCCGCCGTCCACGGTCCCCGCCCCCGCATCCACGCCCGCGTCGCGCGGCTGCGACGGGGAAGGACCCGCGGGCGCATCGGACCCGCCGCAGGCGCCCGCCACCAAGGCGGCCACCAGCAGCGCGAGCGTCGAAAGGCTTCGGAGGTGGAACCGCGAACGGAGGCCAGGAGCCGGGGGATGAAGGGCGATTGGGCGCATACCAGTCAGGAATGAAGGGTGCGCCCACCCGATAAGCGACCCGGGCCCTGGTGATAAATCGATCCGGAGATCCATGCCCCCGGCACGCCGGGAGCGCCCGGGCTCAGCGCTTGCGCGCGAGCACCCGCCGCACTTCCTTGAGGCACGCGTCCGTCACGGCCTCGACGGACAGCTCACCGTCGATGTGCACGATGCGCTCGCGCTTCTGCCGCAGCGTGATGGCCTTGAGGTACTGCTTCGCGATCCGCCGCTGGGCCTCGTCCGCCTCGAACAGCTCCGCGGGGCCTCCGCGCACGGCCCGGCGGTTCGCCGCGACCTTCGGATCCACGCCCACGAACAGGGTCAGGTCCGGCGACACCGCGTGCGCGTTCACCGTGTCCACCCACGCCATGGGCAGGCTCGCCCCCTGGTACGCCAGCGACGACAGCACGTAGCGGTCGCACAGCACCACCTGGCCCTGCTCCAGCGCCGGCAGCACCCGCGCGTGCAGGTGATCCGTCCGGTCCGCCGCGAACAGCAGCGCCAGCGTCTCCTGCGCCAGCGGGCCCCGGCCGTGCGGCAACCCCAGCCGTCCCGTGAGCGCCTGACGCAGCATCGTCCCCACCGGACCGTCGGACGGCTCGCGCGTCGTCACCACCGCGCGCCCCTCCGCCCTCAGCGCCGACGCCAGCCGCTCGGTCTGCGTGGTGGTGCCGGCGCCGTCCAGCCCCTCCAGCACGATGAACCGCCCCGGCAGGGCGACCTTCCTCCCGGCGCTCACCGGGGGAGGAGCGCCGCGGGGTTGTCGAGGTGCAGCTCGCGGCGCAGCGCGAGCATCGCCTCGTACTGGCTCAGCTCCTCCAGCAGCACGGCGCGGCCCTTGCGGTAGCTGATGAAGCCGTACACCAGCAGCCCCAGCGCCAGCAGCGACGCCCCCCAGGCCAGCAGCGGCGTGCGCAGCGAGTCGTAGAACAGCTTCCCCGCCGCCCCGGCAATCAACATGAAGGCGATGATGGACACGCCCGCGTGGGCGAAGTGTGTGGTGCTCTGCCGGGTCGCCAGGCTCTCCTGCAGCTGGTCGAACCGGGCCCGCTTGTCCTGGTTGTCTGCGCTCACGGAGCCGAGCAC
>JAFADT010000445.1 GCA_023424585.1 Pseudomonadota bacterium | reverse complement strand
ACTCCGTACCTTGGTGGAGCCGGTCCGCGTGCGGCGCGGCCCTGCGACTCGCGGTCGTGGGCCTGCTGCTCACCACGGCAGCGGCCCACGCCCAGCCCGACCCATTCTCCCGAGGCTTCGACGCCGTCCCGGTGAAGCCAACGGCCGCGCAGTCCAGCGGCATCGGCCTGGAAGGCGCCACCGTGGAGCCGGTGGGCAGCTACCGGGGCGCGCTGCTCCTGGACTTCAACTGGCGCATCCTCTCGCTGAAGCTGGGTGACGAGAAGCTGGGGAACCTGCTGCCGTACCGGCTGGACGCGCACCTGCTGTTCTCCTACCAGTTGCTGGAGCGGTTGGAGCTGGGCGTGGACCTGCCCGTCACGCTGGTGCAGGGCGACCACTTCGCGCTCCTGGGGGACGCGCTGAACTCGCCGGACTTCCCCGGCGCCGCGGGCGTCAGCAGCACCACGCTGGGCGACATCCGCGTGCTGCCGCGCGTGAGCCTGCTGAACCCGGACCGCTTCCCGGTGGGGCTCGCGCTGGTGGCGGAGGTGCGGCTGCCCACCGGCAGCGCGCAGAGCTTCACGGGTGAGCGCGGCGTGGTGGTGGCCCCCCGCCTGGCGGTGGAGAAGAAGCTGGGGCCGGTGCGCGTGCTGGGCAACGCGGGCGTGCTGGTGCGCCCCGCCGCGCAGTACCTCAACCTGCGCGTGGATGACGAGCTGACGCTGGGCGCGGGCGGCATCGTGGACCTGCCGGACCTCCACCGGCTGCGCGAGGTGAAGGCCACCGCGGAGATGCACCTGCGCACGCCGCTGGCGCGCCCCTTCAACTTCGACCAGGCGGACTCGCTCAAGTCGCCGTGGGAGCTGCTGGTGGGCGCGCGCGCGAAGGTCTGGGGCGACTGGGGCGTGGAGCTGGACGTGGGCCGCGGCCTCAACGTCACCACCGGCTACGGCCGCGAGGCCCTGCGGGTCATGCTGGCCGTGCGCTACGACAAGACCTTCAAGGACGAGGGCCCGGACTCGGACGGCGACGGCGTGCCCGACGTGCGCGACCGCTGCCCCACCCTGCCCGAGGACAAGGACGGCTTCGAGGACGAGGACGGCTGCCCGGATCCGGACAACGACGGCGACGGCGTTGCGGACGGCGACGACGCGTGCCCCAACAAGCCCGGCCCGAAGGAGAGCAAGGGCTGCCCGGTGGCCCCGGACAAGGACACCGACGGCGACGGCGTCATCGACCCGCTGGACAAGTGCCCCCTGGTGCCCGGCCCGAAGGACTTCGACGGCTGCCCGGACACGGACTTCGACGAGATTCCGGACGGCGAGGACGACTGCCCCGACGTGGCCGGCCCGCCGGAGAACAACGGCTGCCCGTATGACGCCCCGCCCTACGTGGTGGTGGAGTCCGACCGCATCCGCATCAAGGGCAACATCCTCTTCGAGACGGGCTCCGCGGTCATCCAGAAGCAGTCGTACCCGCTGCTGGACGAGGTATCGACGGTGCTCAACAAGAACCCCACGCTGGGGCCGGTGCAGATTGAAGGGCACACGGACAACAAGGGCTCGCGCGCGCTCAACATGGACCTGTCCAACCGGCGCGCGAAGTCGGTGCTCGACTACCTGGTGAAGAAGGGCATCGACCGCAAGCGCCTCACCTCCGAGGGCTTCGGGTTCGACCGGCCCATCGCCAGCAACGACACCGCCCTGGGCCGCGCGAAGAACCGGCGCGTGGACTTCAAGCTGGTGAGGTCGGAGATCGAGACCGGCCCGAAGGAGACGGTGGTGCCCCACGGCCAGCCACCGCCGCCCGGCACCGAGCCCGTCCCGGGCCCCGGCGCGCCTCCCGCGCCGGACGCGGGCAAGCCCGCCGGCAAGAAGTAGCCCGGGCCGGGGGGACGGCCTGCCCTCGGGCCGTCCCCATCCACCGGCTTTGTTTCTTCCGCGAGTCGGGGGAGGACCGGAGCAGCGCGCGCTGCCCGCTCGTCCTCGTCCTCTTCCACACGACCTGTCCGGTCGTGCGCATTGCGTCGAAATTTTCGGGAATATCGCCGTGGGTCACTTTTACCCAGTGACCCGTTCTGACCGGATATTCTCGAAGCATGAGGACATTTGAAGCGGAAGGTAACGGCGCGGGGCTGACCTCGGAGCAGAAGCGGGCGCGGCTGGCGGAGCTGCTGCGAGGCAAGGTCCGCCCCACGCACGCGCCGGTGTCCTTCAGCCAGGAGCGCATGTGGTTCCAGGACCGCCTGAGCCCGGGCAGCGCCGCCTTCAACATCCCGGTGCGCGTGCGGTTCTCGGGCGTGCTCGACGTGGCGGTGTTGCACGCCAGCCTCCAGGCGCTGGTGCGGCGTCACGCGCCGCTGCGCACCACCTTCATCGAACAGGATGGCCGGCCGCTGCAGCACATCGCGCCCGCGCTGGAGCTGGCGCTGCCCCTGGTGGACCTGCGAGCGCTGCCCGCCGCGGAGCGTGAGGCCGAGGCCCTGCGGCTCATCACGGACGAGGCGCGCCAGCCCTTCGACCTGGAGAAGGGGCCGCTGCTGCGGACCGTGCTGTACCGCCTGGACACGCTGGAGCACGTGCTGCTGCTCAAGCTGCACCACATCATCACGGACGGCTGGTCCATGGGCGTGCTGGTGCGCGAGCTGAGCGCGCTGTACCCGGCGCTCGCGGACGGGAAGCCTTCGCCGCTGGCGCCGCTGCCCATGCAGTACGCGGACTATGCCGGCTGGCAGCGCGAGTTCCTGCGAGGCGAGGTGCTGGAGTCGCACCTGGCCTTCTGGCGCGGCCGGTTGGATCCGGACGCGGTGCTGGAGCTGCCCACCGACCGGCCCCGTCCGGCGGTCCTCTCCGGGCGCGGCGCGCGCCTCCACGCGGTGCTGCCCGTCGCGCTCGTGGAGTCGCTCAAGGCGCTCGCGCTGGCGGAGGGCAACACCCTGTTCGGCGTGCTGCTGGCGGGCTTCCAGGTGCTGCTGTCGCGCTACAGCGGCCAGCAGGACGTGGTGGTGGGCACCTCCGTGGCCGGCCGTGGCCGCGCGGAGCTGGAGGGGCTCATCGGCCTGTTCACCAACTACCTGGCCTTCCGCACGGACCTGTCCGGGCAGCCGTCCTTCCGCGCGCTGCTCGGCCGCGTGCGGGAGACGACGCTGGAGGCCTACGCGCACCAGGACGTGCCCTTCGAGAAGCTGGTGGACGCGCTGAAGCCGGAGCGCCAGCTGAGCGTGAACCCGCTCTTCCAGGTCGCGCTGACGCTACAGAACGCGCCCCTGCCGCCGCTGCGGCTGCCGGGGCTCGTCCTGGACGCGGAGCCGGTGGACAACCGCACCAGCAAGACGGACCTGTCGCTCATCGCCATGGAGGTGCCGCAGGGCCTGCGCCTCACGGCGGAGTACAACACGGACCTCTTCGACCCCGGCACCCTGCACCGGCTGCTCGCGCACCTGCGCACGTTGCTGGAGGGCGCGGTCGCGGAGCCGAGCAGGAGCGTCTTCGCGCTGCCGCTGATGGACGCGGCCGAAACGCTGCGGCTCCAGCGCGAGTGGGCCGGAGGCGCCGCGCCCTTCCCGGAGGACCGCTGCCTGCACACGCTCTTCGAGGCGCAGGCGCAGCGGACCCCTGACGCCGTGGCCGTCCGGTTCCAGGGCCGGACGCTCACGTACGCGCAACTGGACGCGCGCGCCAACCAGCTCGCGCACGCGCTGCGCCGCCGGGGCGTGGGGCCGGAGGTCCGCGTGGCCCTGAGCGTGGAGCGCTCGCTGGAGGTCGCCGTGGGGCTGCTCGGCATCCTCAAGGCGGGCGGTGCGTGGGTGCCCGTGGATCCGATGCTGCCGCGGGAGCGGCTGGCCTTCATGCTGGAGGACAGCGCCGCCACGGTGCTGGTGACGCAGGCCCCGCTGCTGGAGCGCTTCCCCGAAGGCGCTCGCGCCCGGGCGCTGTGCCTGGATACGGAGCGGGAGGGGCTCGCGCGGGAGCACGTGCTGGCGCCTGTCTCCGGCGTGGGTCCCCGGAACCTGGCGTATGTGCTCTACACCTCCGGCAGCACGGGCACGCCCAAGGGGACCGCCATCGAGCACCGGGGCGTCTGCAACCTGGTCGCGCATGAGGCCACGGCCTACGGCATCGGGCCGGGCAGCCGCGTGCTCCAGTTCGCCAGCCTGTCGTTCGACCTGTCGGTGGAGGAGATCTTCACCACGCTGTGCAGCGGCGCGACGCTGGTGCTGGCGCCGCTGGAGGACCTGATGCCCGGCGAGCCGCTGCGCAAGCTGCTGCGCGACGAGGCCCTGACCGTCATCAGCCTCACGCCCGCGACGCTCGCGGCCACGGCCACGGAGGACCTGCCCGCGCTGCGGACCGTCATCTCGGGCGGCGAGGCGCTGCCTCCGGAGGTGGTGGCGCGGTGGGCGCCGGGCCGCACGTTCCTCAATACGTATGGCCCCACGGAGGCCACCGTGATGGCCACGCTCACCGCGTGCACAGCGGATGGGCGCGTGCCCTCCATTGGCCGGCCGCTGGCGAACGTGCGCGCATACGTGCTGGACGCCCGGGGCGGGCTCGTGCCCGTGGGCGTGAAGGGCGAGCTGCACCTGGGCGGCGTGGGCGTGGCGCGAGGCTACGCGGGCCGGCCCGCGCTCACGGCCGAGCGCTTCGTGCCGGATGCCTTCTCCGGAGAGGCGGGGGCCCGGCTGTACCGCACGGGCGACGTGGTGCGCTGGCGCGAGGACGGCACGCTGGAGTTCGTGGGCCGCGCGGACGCGCAGGTGAAGGTGCGCGGCTTCCGCATCGAGCTGGGTGAAGTCGAAGCCGCGCTCGCGAAGCTGCCCCCGGTGCGGGACGCCGTGGTGGTCGCGCGCGAGGACGGCCCCGGCGGCAAGCGGCTGGTGGGCTACGTCGTGCTTCGCGACGGGGCCGCCGCCCCCCACTCCGAGCTGCGGGCGGCCCTCAAGGACGCCCTGCCCGAGTACATGGTGCCGTCCGCCGTGGTGGTGCTGCCCGCGCTCCCGCTCACGACCAACGGCAAGGTGGACCGCAAGGCACTGCCTGCTCCGGACCTGGCGGGAAGCGATCCCCGGGAGTACGTGGCGCCACGCACCCCCACCGAGCAGCGTCTGGCGGGGCTGTGGCAGGAGCTGCTCGGCGTGGCGCGCGTCGGGGCGAATGATCACTTCTTCGACCTGGGGGGCCATTCGCTGCTGGCGACCCAGGCGCTCAGCCGGATCCGCCAGGCCTTCACGGTGGAGCTGCCCCTGCGGCGCCTGTTCGAGTCCCCCACGCTGGAGGCCGTGGCCCGCCTCATCGACGATGCGCTCGCGGGCAAGGGGCAGCCGGCCCCGGCGCCGACCAGGCCACGGGAGGCCCGCGCGCGGCCCGTGCCCCTGGTTCCGCTGGAAGACGTCGCGCGCGAGTGGGAGGCCCGCGCCGCCGTGCAGCCACGCGACACGGTGGCGGTCCTCACGGACGAGCTGCGCCAGCGGGTGCTGGTGGAGTGGAACGCGACGAAGGCCGAGTACCCGCGCGACTCCACCCTGCCGGACGTCTTCACGCAGGTGGTGGCGCGCTTCCCCGAGAAGGTCGCCGTCGAGTTCGAGGACTCGCGCCTCACCTACCGCCAGCTGGACGCGCGCGCCAACCAGCTCGCGTGGCACCTGCGCTCCCTCGGCGTCTCCAC
>JAFADT010000435.1 GCA_023424585.1 Pseudomonadota bacterium | reverse complement strand
GCTCGGGGACGCACGACAACTGCTCCGACAGGTCCAGCACGCCACCAGCGAGCGATGCCACCTGCTCCGCGTGCTCCGGACTCTCCCCGGCAGCGAGCACCCGGCACTCGTCGAGCAACCGATGCGCCACCAGCAGACGCGCGACAACACGACCAACAGCGTTCTTTTCGACCGTCAAACCGCTTGGTGGACGGCTCGACGCAGGGCTGCACCGCGCTCCTTGGACAGCCCTACGCCTACAGCGCGGACGGTCACTGTCCGAACGCCAAGGAGGGCCAGGGCGACTTCAAGAGCGCGAAGGCCCTCGCGGATGCCATGCGCCCGCTCTGGGCGAGCTCGGACTGGCGGTTCCAGCTGCATGCCAACGGCAACGAGGCGAACCAGTGGGCCGTCGATGCGTTCTCACAGCTCCAGCTCGAGCAGCCCAATCCGCACCGGATGCTGCTCATCCACAACACCGTGGGTCAGGAGTCCGTCTCCCAGGCGATTGGTGAGCTGCGCAAGGGCACCCATGTCGCAGACCAGAAGACGGTGCCCAAGATGGACGTGCGGGTGACGCACCTCATTGGCCACGTCGCCTACTGGGGCGACGCCCTGGCGCAGATGCTCGAGAAAAACGGCGCACACAAGGACATCGACATCGACCCGGTGGACTTCGACCGCCGCAATGGCATCCCCTTCTCCTTCCACAGCGACTCGATGGTGACGCCAGCCCGGCCGCTCTGGTTCGTCGAGCAGGCCGTAACTCGCCGCACGTGGGCCTATCCGGACTTCCAGAAGACCTACGTGCTCGGCCCGCAGCACGCGACGACCGTCGAGGAGGCCCTGCGCGCGGTCACCATCGAGCCGGCCCGCCAGCATGAGATCGACAGCTGGGTGGGCAGCATCGAGCCGGGCAAGGTGGCGGACTTCGTCGTCCTCGGCGCCAACCCGCTCGACTACGACCCCTCCAAGGGCGGAAACCCGGCGACCATCAGCCAGATTCCGGTGATCCGGACGTACCTGGGCGGAAAGGACCCCGCGAGCAGGAACTGAGTGTGCTCCCAAGCGCGTCGTCTGTCTTTCGGGCGACGCGCGCTAGGACGCCTGGCGTTGGGCCCTTGCGAGCCCCGGCGTCACGATACGACTGCCACCCTCCCCAATCACACCTTCACGGTCTTCACCAACGGCAGCTCGCGCACGCGGGTCCCCGTGAGCGCGAACACGGCGTTGGCCAGGGCTGGCGCCACCGGGGGAACTCCGGGCTCTCCCACGCCTCCGGGGCGGCCGTCGCTGGGGATGATGTCCACGTGGATGCGCTTCGGCGTCTCCGCGATGCGCGCCAGACGGTAGTCGCGGAAGTTGCTCTCCACCGTGGCGCCGTCCTTCATCGTGATGGCGCCGTAGAGCCCCAGGCTCAGGCCAAACACCACCGCGCCCTCCATCTGCGCCCTCACGCGCTCCATGTTCACGATGGTGCCCGCGTCCGCGACGATCCACGCCTCGTCCACCCGGATGCGCTCGTCCGCGTCCTTCACCACCGCCACCACCACCGCCACGTAGGTCAGGAAGCTGCGGTGCGCCGCCAGCCCCAGCGCCCTTCCCTCCCGCTTGCGCTCGTCCCAACGCGCCAGCCCCGTCACCCGTTCAATCACCCGCCGCAGCCGCGCCGTGTCCACCGGGTGCTCTTCGATGGACTGGCCATAGTTGGGCACCTTCGCCACGCCCAGGTCCTTCGGCGTCACGACGCGCGAGGGCCCCAGCACCTCCAACAACATGTCCCGCGGATCCGCGCCGCGCTCGTGCGCCAGCTCGTCGATGAAGCTCTGCACCGAGAACGCGTGGTAGATGTTCGCCACGGAGCGCAGCCAGCCGATGCGCGTGTGCGCCCTCGCCTCGCAGTTCTCCATCCGGACGTGGGGGATGGTCAGCGGCAGGTCCAGGATGCCCTGCCCCAGCTCCCCGTCCCCCGCGAACGTCGCGTCGGAGAACGTCGAGCCGATGGGCGGGAACGCGATGCGCTGGTGCCACGCCACCACCTTCCCGTCCGCGTCCAGGCCCGCCTCCAGCCGCTGCGCGCTCGTGGAGTGGTAGTAGTCGTGGCGCACGTCGTCCTCGCGCGTCCACTGCACGCGCACCGGCGCGCCCACCGCCTTCGCCAACAGCGCCGCCTCCACCACGTAGTCCGGCTTCGACTTGCGGCCGAACCCACCTCCCAACAGCGTCACGTGCACCGTCACCTTCGATGGGTCCAGGCCCAGCGCCTTCGCCACCTCGCTGCGCGCGGCCTGCGGGTTCTGCGTCGTGGCCCACACCTCGCAGGTGCCGTTCTCCACCTTCGCCACCGCCGCGGGCGGCTCCATGGGCGCGTGCGCCAGGTGCGGCGTGTTGTACGTGGCCTGCACCCGCTTCGCCGCCTTCGCCAGCGCGCCCTCCGCGTCGCCGACGTTGCGCACCACCTTGCCCGGCCTGCCAATCACCTCCAGCAGCTGCTCACGGTACGCCGCTGAATCGTAGACGGCGTTGTCCCCGCCCTCCCACGTCACGTCCAGCGCCGCGCGGCCCTTCATCGCCGCCCAGGTGTGGTCCGCCACCACCGCCAGCCCGCCCAGCGGCTGGAACAGGAAGGGCTTCGTCGCCGCCGGCAGCTCCACCACCTGCCGCACGCCCGGCACCGCCAGCGTCCTCGACGCGTCGTAGCGGGCCACCCGACCTCCCGCCACCGGCGGACGCGCGATGACCGCCGTGCGCATCCCCGGCAACACGATGTCCGCGCCGAACACCGCCCGGCCCGTCACGATGTCCGGCCCGTCCAAGAGCGGCAGCTCCTTGCCCAGGTGCTTGAGCTCGCTGCGCGGCCTCAGCGTCACCGCCTGCCTCTTCGGCACCTTCAGCTTCGCCGCATCGCTGGCCAGCTCACCGAACCTGAGCGAGCGCTGCGTGCCCTTGTGGAACACGGCGTGGTCGCGCGCCTCGCACTCCGCGGGCGCCACCTTCCAGCGCTTCGCCGCCACCGCCACCAGCATCGTGCGCGCCGTCGCGCCCGCGTAGCGCAGGTCGTCGAAGATCTTCCGCACGCTGCTGGAGCCGTCCGTGTTCTGGTCGCCGTAGGCTTCGTCACCGTCGCCCTGGACCACCTTCACGTGGGCCATGTCCGCGCCCAGCTCGTCCGCGATGAGCACCGGCAACGAGCTGCGCACGCCCTGCCCCATCTCCGAGCGGTGACAGACGATGGTCACCACCCCATCCGGCGCCACGTGCACGAAGACGTTCGCCCTCAGGCCCTCCGTGGGCACCGCGGGCAGCGACGTGGGCATGGGCGCGGCGTGCGCCCTCGCGGGCAGGAACACCTCCAGCCCCAGGCCCGCGGCCACGAGCCCCATGCCCTCCAACACCGAACGGCGCGACAGACGGATGCGCGTGTCTTGCATGGTGGCGGCCCTCACTCCGTCGGCAGTCCCGCCGCCTTCTTCACGGCGGTGCGGATGCGCGTGTACGTCCCGCAGCGGCAGAGGTTGCCCGCCAGCGATTGATCGATCTCCGCGTCGGTGGGCTTCGGCTTCCTCGCCAGCAGCGCCGCCGCCGTCATGAGCTGCCCCGCCTGACAGAAGCCACACTGCGGCACCGCCAGGTCCACCCACGCCTTCTGCAAGGGATGCGAGCCGTCCGGCGAAAGGCCCTCGATGGTCATCACCTCGCGGCCCTCCGCGCGGCGCACCGGCGTCACGCACGAGCGCACCGCCGCGCCGTCGATGTGCACCACGCACGCGCCGCAGAGCGCCTGACCACAGCCGTACTTCGTGCCCGTCAACGTGAGCACGTCGCGCAGCGCCCAGAGCAGCGGCATCTCCGGATCCACGTCGAGGTCGTGCTCGGTGCCATTCACTCGCAGACGGATGCTCACGGTCGGCTCTCCTCGCGCGGGCACTCCGCGCCATCCTTCACCCACGCGGCCACCAGGGCCCCGAACGCCGCCTGCGTTCCCGGCGCCGGCGCCCGGTCCGCTCCGGGCTTCCAGCCCCAGCCCACCAGCTCGTCATGCGCGGAGTGCTCGATCAGCTCCGCCAGGCTCTTTCCGCCGTTGCGCGCCGGGTCCTTCAGCTGCTCGCACAGCGAGCGCGGCGTGCGCCCCTCCCAGGCCATCACCTTCGGCGCCACGTGCCACCTGGGCGCGCCGGGGACCCGCGCCAGCTGCGCGTTGCGGTCCTGGTGGCACGACGTGCACTCCAGGCCGGGCACGCCCTGGTCGTCGGGGCCCCGGGCCACCGGCGGATCATGGACCCGGCCGTTCTCGCCCTGGAGGGGGCTGTCGCCCGCGGGGTGGCAGTTGACGCAGCGGGGATGCAGCATCACCCGGCTCGCCTCCAGGAACAGCGCCCGCGAGCGCTCCTTCTTGTCGCCGATGCCCGCGAAGGCCTCCGGCGGCCGGAGCGTCTGAGGATTCGAGGGCGGCGGCACCGCGGCCGGATGCGCGGCCCGGCCTCCGCATCCCGCGCTGAACAGGAGCGCCAGCGACAGCCCCGCGACCCCCGCGCCCAGCACGGCTCCCAGTGCCTTCGAGCGAAGTCTCATCGTGCCCGGTCCATCCCTTCGGCCAGAGGTCGTCCAGCCCCACGCGCGGCCTCGCGAGGCCTGGAGGGGCCATGCTGCCCTGCCCCGGCCCTCGCCGAGCCTGTCAAAATGCCGCAAGGCCCGTGAAGGTTTTCTTCAGAACGGCTCCAACCCTGCGCGTGCAGGGCGCCGTCACGCGGCGTGGGAGACGGCGGCCGCCGTGAAGGCCCGGGCCTCCGCGCTCGCCGTGCGCCTGCACGCCCTGGTCGCGGTCCGTGCCTGGGTGACACGCGCCGCCGACGGGATTGACGGAATGTCTTTCGGGGCGCGTGGAGGTTCCGCGCAAGTGCTCGGAATCGCATGCGCGAGGCGTTGGAACGCGGTGTGTATTGGGAAGCGCGCAAGGAGATAGCCCGCCATGCGCCAGAGCCCCGCGTCGTCCGTGTTCTCCCTGACCCGCCTCTTCGTCGAGCAGTGTGCCCGCTGGAGGCTGCGCGAGGAGGTCATCGCGTTCATCCTGGAGTTCGGCACGCCTGCCCGGGCGTGCGGTGCCACCCACCTCACCGTGCACGAGCGCGACCTGCCGGTGGCGCTCCGGGACTCGTCCCTCGCGCGGCAGGCGCGAGGGTGGATCCTCATCCTCAATGACGAGGACCGGCTCCTCACCTGCTACCGCCGGAAGGACGCCTCGCGCTTCCTCAAGCAGAAGTCCAAGCGCCGCCCCGCGGGCATGCCGCGAGGCCACGATGACGTCCTGCGCGACCTGCGCCTCGTCCCTGCCTGAATCAGTCGAGCCCCGCCTTGCCCACGGACCAGTAGGCCTTCACCTTGGGCGTGGCACGCTCGCCGTCGCCTCGCAGCCGCGCGCGCAGCGCCTGGATGGACTGCGCCCGGCCCGTCATCACCAGCGTCGCTCCGGGCTTCGTGCGGAGGGCTTCACGCAGCCGCTCGTGGACCTGGGCCAGATGTGCGTCGCCTGCCGTCCGCTCCACGTCGTGGCCCTCGAAGCCCAGCTCGCGCAGCGCGGGTGCGCAGTCCTCGCGGCGTGTGACCTCGAAGATGGGGGTGACGTCGCGCTTCGCGCCGGTGCGGAACGCGTGCGCCACCGCGAAGGACGTCTCGTCACCGAAGAGCACCACTGGCGCGTCTCCGGACGCGAGCGCCACCGAGCGCCCGGGCCCGAAGAACTGCACCGCGTCTCCGGTGCGCACCTCGCGGCCCCACTTCGCCCCCGGGCTGTCGCCGTGCAGGTAGACCAGGAAGGCCGTGGCCCCGCGCGCTTCATCCCACGACAGCGGCGTGTACGTGCGGAAGCCCAGCCCCGGCAGGAAGACCTGCACCTTGTCGCCGGGGGTCCACTTCTGCTCCCGCAGCGCGGGGCCCTCGCAGTCGATCCAGCGGAAGGCGCGCGACACCTCGCGCACCTGGGTCACCTTCGCGTCGGTGAAGAGGAAGCGGCCCAGCATGCTTCCCAGCATGGCCTTGGCGTTTGCCATTGAAACCTCCGTTCAGGCGTTCATACGCCCCTTGTGGGTGCATGGCTCGTGAAGTTGCGTGAAGGCGTCCGCACCTTCCAGGGAAGAACCCCCACGAGAGGAACCGGACATGGGCCCCTGGCACACCCGGGTGCGCTGGTTACGGACCAGCGGCGCCACCGTCCTTGCCATCCTGGCAACCAGCTCCTGCGCGATGGGCCCGGAGGAATACGGGCCGCAGGTGACGACGAGCTCGCAGAACCTGGACAGCTCCGTGTCCGAGTTCAGGGACGTGCTGTCCCCCTATGGCACCTGGGTCGACCTGCCGGACGTCGGCTGGGTCTGGCGGCCGGATCCGAACGTCGTGGGTCCGGACTTCGTCCCCTACGCCACCGGGGGCCGGTGGGTGTCCAGCGATTGGGGCTGGACCTTCGAGACGGATTGGGACTGGGGCTGGGCCCCCTTCCACTACGGCCGGTGGTTCACCACGCCCTCGATGGGCTGGGTGTGGTGGCCGGACAGTGAGTGGGCTCCCGCCTGGGTGGACTGGCGGTGGGGGGATGGCTTCGTCGGTTGGCAGCCCCTCGCGCCTCCGGGCATCAGCATCGGGCTCGGGTTGGGCTGGACGTTCGTGGGCGCGAGCGACTTCGTGCGGCCCGATGTCTGGCGCCACCGCCTGCCTCCTGAGCGCGTCCCAGGGTTGCTGCGCCAGACGCGCCCCGTGGGCGAGCACGTAGAGGCCCGCGCGGGACACTGGAACCGGGGGCCGGAGCCCAGCGAGGTCGCGCGGGTCACCGGGCAGGAGGTTCCACTCGCGAGGCCGATGACTCCGCCCACGGGCCACCCACCGCGAGGGCGCAGTGGGCTCGGCGTGGCCCCGTCACGCCCCTCGCCCTCCGTGCCACGTCACCCGGTTCCCGCGGCGCCGGTCCGACCGCATGAGGAGGCGGCCCCACCGCCCGCCCCGACGATCCCCGGCGCGCCGCATGAGCCCGTGATGCCAGAGCCCGTCGCGCCTCATGAACCCGCGGCGCCGCACGAGCCCGTCGTGCCGCATGAGCCCGCGCCTCACGAACCGGCCCCTCACGAGCCAGCCCCCTCGCATCCGTCAGGTGGGCACACTGGCGGCTCGCATGGCCGCCGGTGATAGAAGCCCCAACCTCGAAGACGCAGGGCCCGGGACCTCCTTCACGCAGTGGAGGGCGGGGCCGGTGGGGAAGCTGTCGCTGCGCAACGCGCTGGACGCGTGCACGCCTTGCGTCTACGCGGGCTGGAGGAACCGGCCGTCCACCAGGTGGTCGATGACGTCGCGTGCGGAGTGCGGGTCCAGCTTCGCCTTCGCGCCCAGGTGCGTCACCGCATTGGAGACGGTCGTGGGTTGCTCGAAGGCGGCCAGCGCGGCGAGGAGGATGGCGCCGTCCTCGCCCTGGGTCAGCGTGGGGTCGGTGAACCGGCGCAGGCTGATGGACGGCGCGCATGTCAGGGTGATGCCATCCACCGAGCGCAGGACCGTCACCGGCTCCTTCGCCAGCTTCGCGGGCGCCCGGTGGCTGCCCAGCCAGTCCCCCAGCGTGAAGCGCTTCATCGAGGGCGCGGTGTTGCGCAGCCGCGTGCGACCGCTGAGGGCGACGTGCTTCCTCGCGTCCCGGTGCTTCCAGGCCAGGGCGTCCACCCGGTCGGAGTTGCGCTGCACCGCGGCCTCCAGCTCCCGGTCCTGGAAGCGGATCATCGGCACGGAGACGTCGCCGGGCTCGCGGCGCTCGAAGTAGGCGAGGAACTCCGCGAACGTCTTCGCCTCCGTCACCATGTCGAAGCGCGCGGGGTGCTCCGTGACGAGCGCTCCGGGCTGCGCCTCCAGCCGCTGGTAGCCCACCACGCAGTCCAGGCCGATGATGTGCTCCACCAACCGCAGCTCCTCCGCGAGCCGCTCCTTGTTCGTGAACGGGAGGCCTCCGATGCCGGAGACTTCGATCTCCACGTTCGGGTGGCGGCGGACGGACTCGATGACGTCCAGCAGCTCAGGGTCCTTCGCGCACGGCTTGAGCAGGCCCTTGGCCATCTGCTCCAGCCGCTGCTGCTCGGAGAAGCAGCCGATGTCGATGACCATGTAGATGCGCTGGAACGTCTCCGCGAGCGCCGCGACCAGCTCCACGCGCGGCACACCCCAGAGGAAGTACGTGCAGCAGTGGCGCGACAGGTCCACGCCCGCCCAGGTGCTCCCCAGGAACTCCGCCGTGCTGCCCGCGAAGTCGTAGCGCATCTGCCACGTCCGGCTGGCGATCTCCTGGTGGTCCCTGCGCACGTTCTCCTCCGCGCGCAGGAACGGCTTCGCGCGGCCGAAGTCCGCCTTCTGGTTGCCCCGCGCCCCGCCGCAGTAGAGGCAGTTCTCACCGCAGCCCTTCCCAGGCGCCACCCAGCCGGAGAAGGAGTGCAGGTCCATCTGACTGAGGAAGAGCTCGTTGAAGTGCGAGTAGTAGACGTCCTGCGTGTTGGTGGAGCGCTGCACGTACGCCAGCGGCAGCCTGCGCGGACGCCCCTCCGGGGTCCGCGTCACGCAGTTGGGTGGTGACGCCTCGCCGTTGCACAGCGCCAGCAGGGGGACCTCTCCGTCCCCCAGCACGACGTGGTCGATGCAGTCGTAGGCGCTCAGCTCCTTCCACCAGTAAGACGCGGAGTTGCCTCCCACGACGACGCGGATGGACGGGTCGATCTTCCGGATCGTCCGCGCGATGAGCAGCGCGCGATCCACGTGGTGGAACCACTTCAGGCTGATGCCAATGAGCTTCGGGCGCACGCGGGCGATGAGACGCTCGAAGGCGTCGGTCACCTCCCCTTCGCTCTCGTCTCCGTCGTACAGCCGCACGAAGGCCTCAATCCCGCCGCGCCGCAGATAGCTCGCCAGGTAGAGGATGCCGCACGTGGCCTCGCCCGTTCCGGCACCGACGAGGAGGACTGGCGAGAGGGCACGACCACTGCTCATGGGACGACCACCGACCTGGGAGGGAGACGGGGCCAGCGTAGGCGAATCCGGACAGCGCCCGCGTGGATTCGTCGCTCGCGCTCCCGCGGGGCCGCCGGCCTGCTCCCTGGCCGGCCCGAGCCCAGGGGGTCATGGGCGGTCGTCGAGCCGGCCCGAGCCCGCCGTCCCACGCCCGCGAGCCCCCCCCGCGTCCGGCG
>JAFADT010000428.1 GCA_023424585.1 Pseudomonadota bacterium | reverse complement strand
AAAGGAGACTCCATGCAGTCCAAGAAGCTGATGCGGATGTTCACCCTGGGCTTTGCTCTCGCTTCTCCCGTCGCCTTTGCTGGTGATGCCAAGGCTGAACTGACCTGCCCGGAAGGCACCAAGCAGTCCGGCTCCAAGGAGGAGGGGCTGTTCTGCCGCAAGAGCGCACTCCTCGGCGGGAACTTCGTGGCGGAGGGGCCCTATAGGTCGTTTCATGCCAACGGCAAGAAGGCGGCTGTTGGCCAGTATGCGAACGGCTTCAAGACCGGCACTTGGTACTTCTACGACGAAGCCGGTAACCAGTACGGCAAGACGGAGTTCCGCGAGAACAACTACCACGGCACGCGGACGCTCTACTTCGCCAGTGGCAAGCCCCACTTCATCGAGCAGTATCAGAACGGCCTGAAGGACGGTGTGGTGCAGGAACTGAGCGAGGACGGCAAGGTCGTCCATGAGAGCCGCTTCGAGAAGGGCAAGGAAGTCGCCGCCAAGTAGCCAAGCGGACGTGGTCAAGAGGGCCCCAGCCGGCTTTCCAGGCCGGGGCCCTTCGCGCTCGCGGGGGCTTTCCCTTGGCGCTCCAGGCAGGTAGGAACAATGCTGTGAAGGCCCCCTCTCTCGTTCCAGTCCTCTCCGCTGTCCCTGTCCGTGCGGTGTCGGAGATGGGACTGCGTGAACTTGAGCGCATCCGGCTCATCCTGAGAGGTGGCTCGGTCATCGATTGGCGGCGCATGCACTTCCAGACGCGGGAGGAGGTGGACCGGTTCCTGCGCCTCTGCCAGTTGGACGTGTCGCGGCCCTATGATGATGCCTGGGCCCGCACGGTACTCGCGGACGCGGTGGAGTATCTGCGCAAGACCTTTGACTACCGGGTCGCGGAGGCGGTAGCCCAGCCGGAGGAACTCCATGACCTCTTCCTCTTTGCCTCAGGGGCGAAGGGGCTTGCTCGCTATCGGCGGATCGCCTGCATCGTGCTGAAGGTCATGCACGTCATTCAGCACATCGAGGGGCGGGACCTGCTCTTCCGGCTGGCTGCCTCTGAAGCCGAACTCGCGGAGATGGTCACGGAGAAGGTGCTGGGTGTCGCCCGTGAGATGAAGGACATGGGGTTGCCCATCGTGGAGTTCGCCCACTCCATCAAGACGCGAGACTCGCTGATCACGAAGCTGATCGCAAAGAAGGAGACAGTGGCGGCTCAGGTGTATGACCGCACGCGGTTTCGTGTCATCACGCGCAAGCGTGAAGATCTGCTCCCGGTTCTCTACTTCCTGACGCAGCGCCTCTTCCCTTTCAACTTCGTCGTTCCTGGCCAGACGGAGAACACACTGCTGCCGTTCAAGGCGCTCTTGGAGGAGAACCCACATTTCGAGCAGTTCATCCCCCAACTCCACCTGGATCGAGACTTCGAGGATCGCGAGGACCGGACGGGAAACGTCTTTTCTGGGGATTCCTACCGAGTTCTCAACTTCGTCGTGGATCTTCCTCTGCGGATGGATCCCTATCTGCCTTCGCCTGAGAGCGATACACGTCTCCGGAAAGGCCGAGTTACCTTCGCACTCGTTGAGTTCCAGATCGCGGATGAAGAGACAGCCCGCCGTAACGAACTCGGCGACAACGCTCATGAAAGCTACAAGCGTCGTCAGAAACGGCGCGTTCTCAATCGATTGAGCCGCGGGCTTGTTGTCCCCAAGCGTCAGGGATAAAACGGTTTGGGAGAGCCATGCGTGCGTCGCGACGTGGTTTGGGATTGGCCCGGCGGTCTCAAGCGGTGAACGCACCACTTGGGTGCTCACCATGGCACCCTGCTCGACGGGAGGCACTGGGTGCGAGGCCGAGGGAAAGCAGCGAGGCTGACGGGTGAGGACAAGCTGGAGATTCTGCGGCGTGTCATCGCTGGCGAAAACTTTGAGCAAGCGGCGCGGGCCATCGGCTGCTCGAAGAAATCCATTCAGCGGCTCCTGGTGAAGACGGGTGGAGTGGCGCCGCGCGTGCGCCCGCGCTCGCCCTTGCGCCTGTCGCTGCAGGAGCGCGAAGAAGTCTCGCGCGGCGTACAGGCGGGCGAGTCGATGCGCGCCATCGCGCGTCGTTTGGGACGCTCCGCGTCCACCGTGTCGCGCGACGTGGCCGCGACGGGCGGCAGGAGGAAGTACCGGGCGTGGCGTGTCGAGGAAGGCGCTGCACGGAGGGCGCGTCGTCCCAAGCACTGTACCTCCTCGCCGCGCCCCGTCTGGTGCGGCGAGGAAATTCGTGAAAGGGGCTGCGCGGGAATCAGCGGCGTGGGGCGCGAGCTTCTGCCCAAAGGGAGACGTCACCGTTCGCCGTCTGGCGGAGTTCCCAGGCGCCGATGCCACGCAAGTCACGGGCGAAGAGCTGGCGCTTGCGGGCCACGAGCATGTCGATGGTGGCACGCATGGTGGAGCGGCCCGGTTCTGGTAGCGCGTCGAGCCGGCGGAAGAGGTCCGGCAGCAAGTCTTCCCCGCCCCAGGCCGCGGTGACGAGCGCATTCCAGACGGTGATGGCCACCTGGAGGATGCTGCGACGTTGCTCGAGGGGCACACTGGGGGGCATGCCTTCGAAGAGCGGCGAGGCGTAGTCCAGGAGGGTTGCCGAAATCTTCGTCTCCATGGGGGAGGTCCTCAGTGGGCCATCATCTGATGGGGTAGCAGTGGCGGCTGCCCGCGCAGGGCGGCGAGCGCGGCGGCGCGCAGGTAGGCCTTCGGCTCGAGGCCGCACAACTTCGCGGACTCCAGCAGTGAGTAGAAGAGGGCGGCGGCCTGGGTGCCACGACGGCTTCTGCTGCCGTAGTGATTCTTGCGTCCCACCACGGGCCCACGCAGGGCGCGCTCGGTGGAGTTGTTATCCAGAGGCAGGCGCGCGTCGTTGACGAAGCGGGTGAGGCCTGGCCACAGCTTGCCCAGGTACGCGAGCGCGCGTCCGAAGCCCGACTCGGGGAGCGCGGTTTGCGCGAGGGCCCACGCGTGCAGGCGCGCCAGGAGAGGGCGGCTGTGCTGCTGCCGCAGGGCCAGCAGGCGTGCTTCGTCGGGCGGCCCGGTGCGGTACTCACGCTCGATTCGGTACAGCTCGCCGATGAGGTGGAGTGCGACGTCGGCTTCGGGCGCCCCGCACTCCAGGAACTTCCTTCGCGCGTGAGCCCAGCAGTGCGCGACACCGAAGCGCCCATGGCTGGCGGCGGCCAGCGCGTCGTACACCGCGTAGCCGTCCGTCATGAGCAGACCGGAGTACCCCTTCAGCAGCTCGCGCGCCGCCTGGGCGCCGCGGCCCTGGGCCACGCGGTAGACGACGGCGGTGGACGAGGCGAGCGCCCACAGGTGCCACTTCGCCTGGCCCTGGCTGCCCAGCAGCGGCCAGCGCGTCTCGTCCGCGCCCAGCACCCCTTGCAGCAGTTGGTCGGCCCACAGCGCGTCGTAGGTGGGCAGCAGCAGACGCACC
>JAFADT010000425.1 GCA_023424585.1 Pseudomonadota bacterium | reverse complement strand
GTCCTGGGACGCCGGGGCCTGGGGTCCGGTGGAGGCCACGCCCTGCGCGGCGCCCTCGGCGGCGGGGCCCGAGGTCGAGACGGGGACCTCCGCCGTCACGGGCCGGGTCGAGCCGCGAATCGACACGGTGTGGGTGCCCAGGGGCGGGAGGGGCCGGGAGACCCCGGGCGCGGCGACGGGCGGAGGCACGGGCCAGGACGGAATGCCCTGCACCCCGAACGGCGGCAGCACGTCCCCGCCCGGTGCCCCGTTCGCGCCCGAGTTGGACGGATCCGCGAGCCGCGCGTTGCGCAGCGCCAGCCGCTTGGGGTCGCGGTCCGGCGGAAACAGCGCGTCCAGGTACGCGGCCACCTGCGCCGGCGCGGCGACCTCCGCGGGGCCGCCCAGTCGCTCGATGGCCGCGATGAAGGTCTGGAGGCTGTCGAAGCGCGCCTCCGGCTCCTTCGCGAGCGCCTTGAGGCACACCGCCTCCAGCGCCTGCGGCACCGACGGGTCGAACGCCGTGGGCGGCTTCGGCCGGCCCTCGGAGATGCGCGTGAGCACCTCCTCGGTGGACATGCCGGTGAAGGGCCGCCGGCCGCACATCTGCTCGTAGAGCATCACCCCCGCGGCGAACAGGTCCGCCCGGTGGTCCACGCTGCGGCCGGCGATCATCTCCGGCGACATGTAGAAGAACTTCCCCTTCAGCGTCCCCGGCTCCGTCCCCGCCCCCAGCGCGTCCGCCTTCGCGATGCCGAAGTCGATGACCTTCACCGCGCCGTTCACCCCGACGTGGATGTTGTCCGGCGTGAAGTCGCGGTGGACGATGCGCAGCGGCCGTCCCGCCTCGTCCACGGCGCGGTGCGCGGCATCCAGCCCGCGGCACGCGTCCACCAGCACGCGCAGCGTGATGCCCAGCGGCACGCGCTGGCCGCGCTCGGCGGCCTCCTGCCGCACCTCCGCGAACGAGCGCCCCTCCAGGAGCTCCATGGCGATGAAGGGCTCCGCGCCCTCCATGCCCAGCTCCAGGATGGACACCACGTTCGGGTGGCGCACCTGCGCGGTGATGCGCGCCTCGTTGAGGAACATCTGCACGATGCGCCGGTCCGCGACGAGGTGCGGCATCAGCCGCTTCACCGCCACGGCCGGGCCGCGCTGCCCCTCCGGGCCGATGGCGCGCGCCAGATACACCTCCGCCATGCCGCCCGTCGCGATGCGCGCGCTCAAGCGGTAGCGGCCTGCCCAGGAGACGCCGGGTTCCGACACCAAGGTGTCCACAGTCTACGGGCCCGCGCCCCCGGCGCCCAACGTCCTGACGGGCTGCCTGCCCGCTTGTCACACCCCGCGCGACGGACGTCGCTCCTGACCCGGGCACGCCCCGCGTCTTGAAAGGGCCGGGACGATGGGTGTGGGTGCCGGGAGGTGTGGAGCCGATGACGGCGGACCACCTGGGAGTGCTAACCTGCCCGGCCTCACGCGTGACCCCTACGGGGAGGGGGCCGCCTTCACGAACCGCGCGCACCGTCGCGGATACTGGGAGGGATGTTGGGCACCGTCCTCAAGGGTGGTTTCGTCGTCGAACTGGAGCCCGCGTCGGTCGAGCGGGTGGACCTGCGCATCGAAGGCGAGCGCATCGTGGCGCGGGGCGAGGACCTGACGCCCGGCCCCGACGACGAGGTGGTCGCGCTGTCCGGCAAGCTCGTGTTCCCGGGGCTCGTCAACGCCCACCACCGGCTGGCGACCGTGCTGGCTCGCGGCCTCAACCATCCGCTGCCCACGTCCTACCAGGCCCTGCTGGAGCAGGTGCGCTGGCCCTTCGAGAACGCGCTGGACCTGGACGCGGTGCAGGTGTCCGCCACCGCGGGCGGCCTGGAGTCCATCCAGTGCGGCACCACCACCCTGTTTGAGCTGCACGCCTCGCCCAAGGCGGTGACGGGCTCGCTGTTGCGCGTGGCGCGCGGGCTCCATGAGGTGGGCGTGCGCGGCGTGCTGTCCTACGCGGTGACGGACCGCATGGGCGCGGTGGGCCGCGAGGAGGGCCTGGAGGAGACGGTCAGCTTCGCGCGCAAGGCCCGGGGCCGCTTCCGCGGTCAGGTGGGCGCGGGCCCCTGCTTCACCCTGGGGGACGACGCGCTCCAGGGCCTGGGCGAGGCGCTCAACACCACCGGCACGGGGCTGCACTTCCCGCTCGCGGAGGATCCGCTGGACGAGCGGCTGTCCACCGAGCGCCACGGCAACCCGCCGGTGACGCGGCTGCTCAACGGGAACCTCCTGTCGCCCCGCGCCATGGCGGCGCACGCGGGCCACCTGGCGTGGGCGGACCTGGCGCAGGTGCTGGCCACGGGCACGTGGCTGTTGCACACGCCGCGCTCCAACCAGGGCCAGGAGGTGGGCTACGCGCCCGCGCTGAAGTTCGGGGCGCGCGCGTCGCTGGGCACCGACGGCACGTCGCCGGACCTGTTCGCGGAGGCGCAGGCCGCGTACCTGCGCTCGCGCGAGGCGGGGCAGACCATCGACGTGCTGCGCTACCTGGCCAACGGCCACCGGCTGGCGTCGCAGGTGTTCGAGGCGGCCATCGGCCCCATGCGCGAGGGCGCGCTCGCGGACCTGCTGGTGCTGGACTACCAGTCGCCCACGCCGCTCACCGCGGAGACGCTGGCGTGGCACGTGGTGCACGGGCTGGGCAGCCGCCACGTGGAGGCGGTGATGGTGGACGGCGTGTGGCGCGTGTGGGCGCGCAGGCCCCTGTCGGTGAACCCCACCGTGGTGGCCGAGCAGTCGCGCGAGGCCGCCCAGGCGGTGTGGGCCCGCATGGCGTCGTCGTAGGACGCGCCTGGGGGCGCGGAGCTTGTCGCGGTGCCCGGGG
The DNA here is from genome assembly GCA_023424585.1 of Pseudomonadota bacterium. Classification (GTDB taxonomy): domain Bacteria; phylum Myxococcota; class Myxococcia; order Myxococcales; family Myxococcaceae; genus Corallococcus. Next base: position 3,999 of record JAFADT010000425.1, on the reverse strand, counting down.
CCCGTTAAGTCCCGGGCATGCTCAACTCCCTGCTCGTCGTCGGATGGCTCAGCGCTGCGATTCCCCAGGTGGGCGACACTGCCCCGGACTTCACGGTGAAGGACACCGCGGGGACGACCTACACGCTGTCGGAGATGGTGAAGAAGGGGCCGGTCATCGTGGCCTTCTTCCCCAAGGCGTTCACCAGCGGCTGTACGAAGGAGCTGACCGCCTACCGTGAGCGCTACAAGGACATCGAGCAGGTGCGGGGCCAGGTGCTGGCCTTCTCCACGGACGACGCGGAGACGCTGACGCGCTTCAAGACGGAGCTGAAGGCGCCCTTCGTGTTCATCCCGGACCCGGACGGCAAGGTCGTGGGCGCGTACGACGTGAAGATGCCGGTGGTGACGGTGTCCAAGCGCTACACGTTCGTCGTGGGCGAGGACCGCAAGGTGCTCAAGGTGAGCGAGGGCAAGGACGCCATCGACCCCACGGGCGCCATCGCCGCGTGCCCCCTGCGCAAGGGCGGCGCCGAGGCGAAGCCCGCGGCGGCTCCGGCGGGCACCACGCCGCCCACCCAGGCCGCGCCCGCGACGAAGTAGCCGTGATGTGGCCCCGGGGCACTGGTTCTGGGGACAAGGGCACGGTCCACTCGCGGACGTCCTCGTGACCAGCGCGGGCCGGACGCGGGCCGTGCCGTTGAGGAGTTCACGCGGCACGGGGGCTGCTGGCTTGTCCACCCCCGCGGGGAAGCGGTAGCCCTGGGGCTGGCCGCGCGCGGAGCTTCCTCCCTCCGCCGGTCGGGGGGCGTGAGGAGGCCCGCGTGGATGGACATCGTCTTGCTGGGCCCCGCGTGTCGGCCCACCACCGAGGCTCGGGCGGGCACGGCTCCGAGGCAGCTCGCGCAGGCGCTCCGGCGGCGCGGCCACACGGTCCTCCTCCTGGAGCGCGCGGCGTCCGGGGCCTGCGCCGAGGGGCGCCCCGATGTCGCGTCGTACCAGGACCTCGCGGACCTCCACGCGCGCTTCCATTCACGGGTGCGCCGCGCGGACCTGGTGCTGGTGGACGCGGAGGTGTCGCAGGTCTCGGACGTGAGCCGCTGGGCCACGAACGCGGCGGGTGGGCTCACCGTCTTCTGGGACCGGGACACGCCCCGGACGCTGGCGCGGCATGCCCTGCGCGAGGACCCGGGCTGTCTGACGCCGGCGCTGCTCGCGGGCTACCGGCTCTATCTCTGCTCCAGCGGAGGCCCGGTGCCCCGCCAGCTCGAGCGAGAGTGGGGCGTGCCGCGGGCGCGCGTCTTCCCGCCGGGCGTGGACGCGGCGCACTTCGCGCCCGGGAGCGGGAGGACGCGCTGGGACCTGGGGCACCTGGGGCCGCTGTCGCCGGAGCGGCGGGGGCTGCTGAAGCAGTGGCTGCTGGGGGCCGCGCGCGGCTGGCCGGAGGGGCGCTTCGTCCTCGCGGGGGCGCTGTCGGCGGTGGATGACACCTGGCCCGCCAACGTGGCGAGGCAGGCGGCGCCGTCGCTCCAGGAGCACGTGGGCTTCCTGGGGGCGCAGCGCTTCACGTTGGCCCTGTCCCAGGCGGAGCACACGCCGGGCGCGAGCCTCTTCGAGGCCGCGGCCTGCGGCGCGGCGCTCATCTGCGACGCCTGGCCGGGCCTGGAGGACGTCTTCTCGCTGGGCGAGGAGGTGATGGTCGCCCGCACGGAGCGGGACGTGCTGCACGCCCTGCGCGCGATGCCGGAAGCGGACCGGCGCCAGCTGGGCATCCGTGCCCGAGCGAGGGTCCTGTCCGAACACACCGTGGCCCACCGCGCCATGCAGTTGGAGCAATACGCGAGCGAAGCGGAGCGCGGGGCCGCGTGGCTGGCGCCGGTGCGCTCGCTGAGCTGAGCTTCGGGGGGACCTACGCCCCCTCCGGGACCTTCACCATCTCGCGCGGCGGGAACACGAACTGCGCGGCCCCGGCCACGAGCGGCGAGTCATCGCGCTGGAACGCGGCGAGCATCGCCAGCCGCTCCCCCGTCCAGCCTCGCCCGTCCCCCGCGTCGCGCACCAGGCAGTGCAGGGCCACGCGCCGTGCCTCGGGGCTGGGGCTCCGCGCCAGCCGCCGGCCGACGTCGTCCAGCGTCTCCACCGGCAGGTGGGACACCGCCGCCTGGGCCGCCATCAGCGCGTCCGCGTGGAGCCATCCCTCGCGCCCCATCGTGTCCAGGTGGTTCGCGAAGGCCGGCGGCGCCAGGGCCACCGCCGCGCAGCGCACGCGCAGCACCGCCAGGCGCGGGTCCTTCGTGAGGAACCCCGTGACCATTCCCTGCACCGCGTGCAGGGGCACGGGCCGCATCCGCCCCCGAGGCTGGAGCAGCGTGTCCAGCGCCACGCTCAGCGCGCGCCGGTCCTCCGCCACCGCCTCCAGCATCCGGTCCAGCAGCGCCACGTCGCGCTCGTCGGCGCGGTACACCAGCGCCTCCATCGCCGCGCGCACCTCGTCGTCATATGGGGAGGCCAGCCGCGCGCCACACGCGGAGAGGAGCACGCGCTCCCGGTCCTTCACGGACAGCCAGGCCGCGCGCCGCAGCAGGTCGATGCGCGCCTCCGGCTCCGGCCGCGCCAGCACCTTCGCGAGCAGCCCGGACAGCCGCGCGTCCAGTCCTTCCGTCAGCCGGTCCGCCGGGAGGTCCCCCACGCGCGCCGCCATGATGGCGTCCTCGCCGGTGACGGCGCGCTCGAACACCGCCCACGTGGGCTCGCGGTCCAGGTGGTCCCACAGCGCGCGCAACAGCGCGATGCGCACGTCGCGGTGCAGGGGCTTCGCGTCCAGCTCCAGGAGCCGCGCGTAGCCCGCGTCCGAGCGCAGCTCGCCCAGGAGACGCACCACCTCCTTCGCCACCGTGACCTTCGTCAGCGGCACCTCCGCCAGCAGCGACAGCACCCGCGCGACGGGCATGCCGTTGAACGCGCGGCGCAGCCCGTAGATGGCGATGCGGGCGCGCGAGTCCTCCAGGGCGCGTAGCAGCGTGGGCACGCCCTGGCCCTGGTCGCACCGCGCCATCACCCGCAGGGCCCGCTCCTGCACCGCGGGCCGCTGGTCGTCCGCCAGCGCGAGCAGCGCGTCCATGGGCGCCCAGTCCAGCGCCGCCATCCGCGTCACCGCCGCCAGCAGCGTGGGCGTGTCCCGCTCCATGTCCTCGCACAGCCGCGCGAGCGCGCGCGAGTACGCCTGGCTCTGCTCCACCGTCCACCGGAAGAACCCGGAGTCGAACGGCAGGAGCCAGTGCGTCGCGCCCGTGGCGAACTGGCCGGTGATGACCGGCGCGCTCAGGTACGGCCCCAAGAGGTCCTGCCGCCGCCGGTGCAGGTACTCGCGCACCACCGGGATGGCGATGGCGCTCTCGTCCCGCTTGAGCAGCGCGGGCAGCATCCGGTCGAAGTCCTTCACCGCGCGCGAGCGCAGCACCCAGAGCGCGCTCCCGGACGGCTTGCCCAGCCGCAGCGCCACCCGCTCCAGCTCCTCCACCAGCTCCCGGTGCAGGGGGCGCCCGCGCTTCTCGGCCGCCGCCAGGGCCACCACCTCGTCGTCCCAGCCCCGGTCCCGCCAGCGCCGCAGCGTGGCCGCGAGGGTCCACTCGAAGCGCTGCGGGTCCTCGTGTGACAGCCACGAGGTCAGCGCCAGCGCCAGCCGCTTGTCGGGCGTCGTGTCGCGCACGGAGACGAGCCAGTCCGACAGGCCGGGCACCAGCGCCGCGCGCTTGCCCAGGCTCGCCGCCAGTTGGAGGAGGGGAGCGCCGCGCTCGCGCTCCGCCCAGACCTTCGCCAGCGCCAGCAGGTGCGGCGCGGCCCGGCGCACCTCGTCGTCCGTCAGCCGGTGGCCCAGCGCCCCATCCTGGATATGCCCGCGCTCCTGGAGGAAGGTGCCCAGCCACCGCGCGCCCCACGCCGGGTCCGCGCCGAAGGCCCGCACCAGCAGCCGCTCCGCCGACTGCGCCGTCCCCATGGACAGGTCCGCGGCGTCCAGCGC
>JAFADT010000398.1 GCA_023424585.1 Pseudomonadota bacterium | reverse complement strand
GGCCGGACGGGCCCTCGCACTCGATGCCGCCCTCCACGCCGCGGAAGGACAGCCCGCGCTCGCGCGCCTCCGCCTCCAGCGCGGGCTCCAGGCCCGGCAGCGTGGACACATAGAGGGTTTCGCCCATCCGGGCCTTCGCGTCCGTCATGCGGGCCGCGTCCGGGCGGCGGGGGTGGCTTCCGTGGCGGCCTGCTCCAACGCGCGCTCCATCTGGTTCAGGTCATACGGCTTGGGCAGCAGCACCACGCGCCCCAGCAGCGCCTGGCCATCCTCCCCGGACAGCGCGCGCGAGTCCCCCGACGCGATGATGATGCGCAGGGCGGGGTGGCGCCGCGCGGCCTCGCGCGCCAGCACCACGCCGGACTGGCCCGGCAGCGTCACGTCCGTGAAGAGCAGGTCGAAGGGCTCCTCCGCCAGCGCCTCGCTCGCCGCCTCCGCGCTCTCCACCGCGCGCACGGTGTGCCCCAGGTCCACCATCAGCTCCGACGCGGACTCGCGGATGTCCGCGTCGTCCTCCACCAGCAGGATGCGCAGCGCGCCCTTCACCTGCGCGTCGCCGGGCGCGGGCGCGCGGTGCGGCTTCGCCGTCAGCCGCTGCTCGCGTCCTCGCAACAGCGCGCGGAGCTTCCGCGCCAGGTCCTCGCGCCGGTACGGCTTGGACAGCAGGCTCACGCCCGGGTCCAGCCGCCCGCCGTGCACGATGGCGTTCTCCGTGTAGCCGGACGTGAAGAGCACCTCGATGTCCGGCAGGTGCGCCTTCGCCAGCCGCGCCAGCTCCGGGCTGCGCACCGGCCCCGGCATCACCACGTCCGTGAAGAGCAGGTCCACCGCCAGGCCGCTCTGGATGACCGCGAGCGCGCTCTGGCCGTCGTGCGCCTTGAGCACGCGGTAGCCCAGCTCCGTGAGCACCTCCACCACCGTGGCCCGCACCGCGTCGTCGTCCTCCACGACGAGGATGGTCTCCGTGCCCCCCTCCACCTGTCCCGGCCCGCTCTCCGCCGGCTGCGCCGCGGCCTGGAAGCTGCGCGGCAGGTAGATCTTGATGGACGTGCCGTGCCCCAGCTCGCTGTAGATCTTGACGTGGCCGCCGGACTGCTTCACGAAGCCGTACACCATGCTCAGCCCCAGGCCCGTGCCGCGCCCCTCCGGCTTCGTGGTGAAGAACGGCTCGAACGCGCGCTGCATCACCTCCGGCGTCATGCCGGTGCCCGTGTCGGAGATGGCCAGCAGCACGTACTGCCCCGCCGTCACCTCCGGGTGCAGCATGGCGTAGTGGTCATCCAGCATCGCGTTGCCCGCCTCGATGGTCAGCCTGCCCCGGCCGTCCATGGCGTCGCGCGCGTTGATGGCCAGGTTGAGGATGACGTTCTCCAGCTGGTTGCGGTCCGCGGACGTGTTCCACAGCCCGCCCGCGATGACCGTCTCCACCTCGACGTCCTCGCCCAGCGCGCGGCGCAACAGGTCGTCCATGTCGCGCACCAGCCGGCCCAGGTTGAGCACCGTGGGCGCCAGCGGCTGCCGGCGCGCGAACGCGAGCAGCTGTGACGCCAGCCGCGCCCCGCGCTCCACCGCGCCCAGCGCCATCTCCAGGCGCCGCTGCGCGCGCGCATCCCCCACCGTGTCGCGCTGGAGCAGCTGGAGGTTGCCGCTCACCACCTGGAGCAGGTTGTTGAAGTCGTGCGCCACGCCGCCGGTGAGCTTGCCCACCGCCTCCATCTTCTGCGCCTGGAGCAGCGCGGCCTCCGTCTGGCGGCGCTCGGACTCGCTCTCCTCCAGCGCCCGCGTGCGCTCGCGCACCAGCTCCTCCAGGTGCTCGCGGTGGCGCGCCAGCTCCTCCTCCGCCCGCTTCTGCGCCGTCATGTCGTGGCCCTGGACGAAGATGCCGGAGACGCTGCCATCCGCCTCCACCACCGGCTGGTACACCAGGTCCACGAAGGCCTCCACCAGCGGCCCCCCGGGCTCGCGCTGGAGGTTCACGCGCATGCTGTGCCCCACGAAGGGCTCGCCGGAGGTGAACACCCGGTCCAGCAGCTCGAAGAAGCCCTGCCCATCCACCTCCGGCAGGGCGTCCCGCACGGGCTTGCCCAGCAGGTCCCGGTGCCCCACCAGCTGGAGGTAGGCCCGGTTGACCAGCTCGAACACGTGGTCGGGCCCCCGCAGGGAGCACATGAAGCCCGGGGCCTGCTCGAACAGGCGCCGCAGGTGCCGGCGCTCGTCGTCCAGCGCCAGGTTGGCCTCCTGCACCGCCTGGGCCCGCGCGAACACCCCGCCCATCAGCTGCGTCCGGGACACGCTCGCGTCCCGAGGGGGCTCCACGTCGCGCGCGGCCTGCTTGAGCTGCTGCAGCTCCGTCACGTCCACCGTGTGCTGGAGGATGAAGGCCACCTCGCCACGCCCGTCCAAGAGGGGCGTGTGCGTGGCGCTCCAGAAGCGCTCCTCCACCACCACGCCGCCCTCCGTCTGCCGGGGCACCCGGTAGGGGATGAGCGCCAGCGTGTCCCGCGCCCGCTGCGTCAGCACCCGGTCGAACGAGTCGCGCAGCATCCGGGTGCTGGCATTGGCCGGGTCGCTCGGGTCGTGGGGGAAGGCCTCGAAGATGGTGCGGCCGACCAGGTCCTCCAGACGGCTGGCGGTGATCCGCAGGTAGGCCGCGTTCGCCGTCACGTACCGCAGCTCCCGGTCCACCAGCATGTAGGGGTTGGGCGACAGCTCGAAGAGCGTCTGGAAGTCGAAGGGTGCCTGCATCCACGCACGGTGAGGTCCAGAAACCTCGCCGCCTTTCCTGGGGCCGCTCGACGCGGAAAGGGGTTCTCCGTCCAGTGTACGGACATCCCCTCCATCGCACCGGCCAAAAGGCCCGGGCCCCCCGTCTTCCCAGACGCCAGCCCTCCCCCAGGGCGACCTTCTGGGCACCAGTCAACACCCGCCTTCACCCGACACCCATTGGACCCGCCACATCCGTCTGGACTGTAAGACTGAGCGGGTCTTTCAGACCTCGCAATTATTATGATATAAGATTATTACCGCCAAGGCGGCGTAGTCCCACATGAACCGGGGTGTGCGGCAGGGGGTCGCCTTGGACGGGGGAGGAAATGACCTCCCGACCTTCCGCCAGAGCGCTCGCGCCCGGCAGGAGGTCTGTCTCCAGATGCTCGCCGTTCCTGAAGCGTTGTCGCCGGATGACTCGGAAGCGGTCACCTCCCGCGCGTTCGACCGTCGCGGCCTGACGGCGTCCGTGAGGCGGCTGTCGGTGGTGGCCAACGGGCGCGGCCTGTGGGCGGTCACGCGCCAATGGCTCATCATCGCGGCGTCGGTGGCGTTCGTGGTGCAGGTGGACCGGTGGTGGGCGTGGGTGCTGGCCGCGGTGGTCATCTCCTCGCGGCAGCACGCGCTCCTGAGCCTGGTGCACGAGGCGTCCCACTACCACCTGAGCACGAACCGCAAGCTCAACGACGTGCTGTCGGACCTGCTGTGCGCGTTCCCCATGAACATCACCACGGAGGGCTACCGCAAGGAGCACACGGAGCACCACCGCTACATCAACACGCCCAGGGACCCGTACTGGCGCACGGCGCAGCGCGACCACGCGTGGATGTTCCCGCGCACGCGCTGGGGCATGGCGCGGGTGCTCCTGGGGGACCTGGTGGGCTTCTTCACCCTGTCCCACGTGCGCATCATGATTCCCTGGTCCTATACGGGCCGCGCGCTGGGCAAGGGCGGCCCGCCGCCGTCCCGCGCGGAGCACCTCCGCTACGGGCTGTGGCTCTGCGGCTTCATCGCCTTCCTCACGCTCACCGGCGGCTGGCTCCACTACCTGCTCCTGTGGTCGGTGCCGTCGCTGACGCTGATGATGGTGGCGTTCCGCATCCGCGCCGTGGTGGAGCACCCCTTCACCCCCGCCACCCCGGACGAGACCCACGAGACGCGCGACGTGGAGGCGGCCACCTGGTTCGAGCGCTTCTTCATCGCGCCCTTCAACGCCAGCTACCACCTGTCCCATCACCTCTTCCCGTCCGTGCCCTACTACCACCTGCCGGAGCTG
>JAFADT010000371.1 GCA_023424585.1 Pseudomonadota bacterium | reverse complement strand
CCCTGGCCCTCGCGCTGTCCCTCGGGGCGGCGCCCGCACCGGCGCCCCCGCAGGCCTCCAGGCCCGGGGCCGCGCTGCCGCCCATGCCCGCCTCGCTGAGCTCGCGCGCGGCGGCCGTGGAGGCGGTGGAGGCGCAGCTGCGCGCGGCGGAGCAGTCCCTGCGCTTCGTGGAGACGCAGTTCACCGAGCGCCCCGAGCCGAGCACCACCGACTCGCAGCTCAAGCGCTTCTCCGAGGGCGAGGTGTATTCGCTCCTGGGGGACTGGGCCGCCGCGTCCGTCGTCTTCTACGACCTGGTGGGCGAGCCGGAGTTCAAGGCGAACCCGCGCTACCCGGAGGCGGTCTTCTACCTGGCGGACGCGCTCTACCAGCAGAAGAACGACATCGGCGCGCGGGTGTACCTGCGCGACGTGCTGTCCCTGCCCCTGACGCCGCAGCGCTACAAGGAGGCCGTGAGCCGATACCTCGCGGTGGCGGGGCGGCTCCAGCAGTTCGACGGCATCGACACCTACGTGGAGAAGGCGCGGGAGCTGTCGGGCGGCGTGCTGGCGCCCGACATCGCGTACGTGCACGCGCGCGGCACCTTCAAGCGCATGGACCTGACGCCGGAGGAGCACCAGCGGCGCTCGCGCGCGCTGTTCGCCCCGCTGGCGCAGGCGCCCGGCCCCTTCCGCGTGCAGGCCGTCTACCACCTCGGCGTCCTGGGCGTGCAGAGCGGGGACTACCCGGCCGCCATCGCCGAGTTCCAGCGCATCGTGGGCACCGGGCCGGAGGCCGTGGTGTCCGCCGACCTTCCGGAGGCGGAGGCCCAGCGCTTCCGCGAGCTCGCGTTCCTGTCGCTGGGCCGGCTGATGTACGAGACGGGCCGCTACGACGAGGCGCTGGACCACTACGGCCAGATTCCGCGCGAGAGCGAGCGCTTCCCGGAGTCGCTGCTGGAGGTCGCGTGGACGTACGTGCGCAAGCAGGACTTCACGCAGGCGAAGAACGCCACGGACATCCTGCTGCTCGTCGCGCCGGACTCGCAGCTCGCGCCCGAGGCGCGCATCCTCCAGGGGCACCTGCTCCAGAAGCTGCGCCAGTACGACGAAGCGCTGGAGACCTATGACGGGGTGGCCAGCACGTTCCGGCCCGCGCGCGACAAGGTGGACGCGCTCCTGCGCGTGAACCACGACCCGGTCGCGTACTTCGACAACCTGCTCGCGCGCAACGAGCGCTCGCTGGACGTGAGCACGCTCCTGCCCCCGCTGGCGCTGAAGTACGCGTCCACGCAGAAGGAGGTCGCGGACGCGGTTCGGATGGTGGGCGACCTGGACAGCGGCCGGCAGGGCGCGGGCGAGGCGAAGGCCATCGCGGAGCGCATCCTGGAGGCCCTGGACGCGCGCGGGCTGGAGGCCTTCCCGGAGCTGCAGGAGGGCTACGTCCGCTCGGAGGCCGTGGACACCGCGCTCACCGCCGTGGAGCAGTCGCTGGTGCAGGCGGAGACCGCGCTGGTGGAGGAGAAGCTGACGCCCGCCGAGCGCGAGAAGCTGCTCGTCGCCCAGGGCGCGCGCGAGGCCCAGCGGCTGCGGTTCGCGGCGCTGCCCACCACCAACAAGGAGCTGGAGGAGCGCCGCCAGCGCATGCAGGCGAAGGTGGACGCGGTGGACCGCGAGGCCTTCCGCGTGGGCTATGAGCTGCAGAGCCTGCACGCCAACGCCGCCGCCATCCGCAAGTGGGTGGAGGACACGCGCGAGGAGCGGCAGGCGGACCCCGCCGAGGAGCGCGAGTTCCTGGTGCAGCTCCAGGCGGAGATCGCCACGCTGAGGGACCTGCAGGCGGAGCTGGACCGCACCCGCGCCCGGCTCGCGAGCGAGCGCCAGTCCACGGACACGTCCCTGGAGGGCGAGGCCGCCATCCGCGCCCGCTACGCCGCGGCGCTCCAGCAGGAGCACGGCCTCTTGCGCGCCGGTGAGGGCCGGCTGTCCGGCGAGGACACCCGCGTGCTGCTGCGCATGCACGCGGTGCGCTCGCGCATCGACTCGCTGCGTGGCCGGGTGGCGGTGGCGCGGGTGGCGCTGCGCTCGCGGCTGGAGCACCGCGTGAAGTCCATCCGCGACAAGGTGCGCGCGGAGCAGGTGCTGCTCCAGGGCTACGAGCAGGAGGTGGCCGCCGCCTCCGGCGACGCGCGCAACCTGGTGGGCCGCATCGCCTACGACAGCTTCCGCCGCGTGCGGCAGCAGTTCTACGACCTGGTGCTCAAGGCCGACACCGGCACGGTGGACGTGGCCTTCAGCCGCACGCAGGACAACGCCACGAACATCCAGAAGGTCGCCAAGGAGAAGGCGGACGCGCTGCGCGCGCTCGACCTGGAGTTCAAGGACGTCCTGTCGTCGGAAGGGGGGGACTGAGAGGCCATGCGCCGCCCCGTCCTCGCCCTCTTCCTGGCCCTCGCGCCGCTGGCCTCGCACGCCGCGAAGGCCAGGGCTCCCAGCCAGGCCGCGAAGAAGGCCCCGCCTCCCGCCGCGCCCGCCGCTCCCGCGAAGGCCGAGCCCGTGCCCGCGCCCACCTCGCGCTACCTGGACGGCCTGGGCCGCACGCAGGAGCAGGAGCAGCTGCTGCGCGACGTGAGCCGCGCGCTCGAGGCCTACGAGGCGGAGTCGCGCGACTTCCACCGCGAGGTGAAGCAGCTGGTGGAGCGGCGCTATCAGCAGAAGCGCGCGGCGCTCTCCAACGCCTACGAGAAGACGCTCACCGCGCTGGAGTCGCAGGAGCGCACGCAGCGGCTGGACGCCATCGCCCGCTTCGAGGACTTCCTGCGCCGCTATCCGGACGAGCCTCGCGCCACGCCGGACGTGATGTTCCGGCTGGCGGAGCTGTACTACGAGCGCTCCGCGGACGAGCACCAGCTGGCGCGCAAGGACTACGCGGAGCGCGTGCGCACGATGTCCGACGAGGCGATGGCGGACCTGCCGCCGGAGCCGGAGGTGGACTTCACGCCGTCCATCGGGCTGTACCGCACGCTCCTCGCGCGCTTCCCGGACTACAAGCTCAACGACGGCTCGCTGTACCTGCTGGCGTACTGCCTCAACGAACAGCACAAGGACGAGGAGAGCCTCGCCACCTACCAGCAGCTCACCACGCGCTACCCGAAGAGCCGCTTCGCCACCGACGCGTGGACGCGCATCGGCGAGTACTGGTTCGAGGACGAGTCCGACCCGGAGGCGCTGCGCAAGGCCGCGGAGGCGTACACCGCCGCCACGCGCGACACGGAGCACCGGTTCTACGACAAGGCCCGCTACAAGCTGGCCTGGACGTACTACCGCATGGACTGGTTCGAGGAGTCCGTGGACAGCTTCCTGCTGCTCATGGACCACTACCAGTCCCACCAGCAGTCCGGCAGCAAGGCGGACGAAGGCGACCTGCGCTCGGAGGCGCTCCAGTACATCGCGCTGTCGCTGGCGGACGAGGCGTGGGGCGGCGTCGCCAAGGCCCGCGAGCTCTTCGCGAAGCGCGGCGGCCGCCCCTACGAGGCGGAGGTGTACCGCCGGCTGGGCAACGTCTACTTCGACCAGCTCCGCAACGAGGACGCCATCGCGGCGTACCAGCAGGTGCTGACCACCGACCCGCTCACCGCGGACGCGCCGCGGCTTCAGCAGCGCATCGTCCAGGCCTACGAGCGCGACCGGCGCATGGACCTGTACGCGCGCGAGTCGGAGAAGCTGGCCAGCGACTACCTGCCCGGCGGCGCCTGGTACGAGAAGAACAAGGACGACCCGAACGCGCTGTCGCACGCGCAGACGCTCGCGGAGCAGAGCCTCTACTCCGCCGCCGCGTACCAGCACCAGCAGGCGCAGGCCTTCCAGAAGGAGGGCAAGGACGCGGAGGCCAAGGCCACCTACGCCGCCGCCGCGCGCGCCTACGGCACGTACCTGGAGCGCTTCCCGCGCAGCAAGACCGCGTACGCGATGCGCTTCTTCCACGCCGAGACCCTCTTCAACTCGGACGCGTATGGCGCGGCGGCGAAGGAGTACGCGGCCGTCCGCGACTCCAACCAGGACACCACCTACCGCGACGTGTCCGCGCACAACGCGGTGCTCGCCTGGAAGGCCCAGCTGGACGAGGACGTGAAGGCGGGCCGCGTCCCGGAGCGCAAGCCGCTGCGCGCCAGCGAGCGCCCCAAGGACAGCCCCCACGCGCCCGTGGCCCTGGCCGAGTCCGAGGCAGCGCTCGTGAAGGCGTCCGACGCCTACGTGGCGCTGCTGCCCAGGGAGGAGGCCGCGCCGGGCATCGCGTACCAGGCCGCGGAGCTGTTCTACACGCACGACGACTTCGCCCAGGCCCGCCCCCGCTTCGAGCGCGTGGTGCAGGCGTACCCGCGCAACCCGGTGGCCGGCTACGCCACCAACCTCATCATCGAGTCCTTCCTCGTCGACCAGGACTGGGAGCGCGTGGAGGAGGTCAGCGCGCGGCTCGCCAGCAACGCGCAGGTGGTGGACCCGGCCAGCGAGCAGTACCGCGAGCTGATGAAGTTCAAGCTCGCCGGCCGCTTCAACCTGGCGGATCAGCTGGCCACCCAGAAGCGCTACGACGAGGCGGCGAAGAAGTACCTCCAGCTGGTGGAGGAGGCGCCCCGCCACGAGTTCGCGGACAAGGCGCTCAACAACGCGGCGGTGGCGTACGAGGAGCTGCGCCGCTTCGACTCCGCGATGAAGCTCTACGAGCGCATCTACCGCGACTACCCGAAGTCGCCGTGGGCGCACACCGCGCTGTTCCGCGTGGCCCTGAACGCGCAGAAGTCCTACGACTTCGACAAGGCCGTCACCAGCTACCAGAAGCTGGTGAGGGACTACCCGAAGGCCGAGGAGCGCGAGGCGGCGCTCTACAACGCGGCGTCGCTGCTCGAAGGACAGCAGCGCTACGCGGAGGCCGCGGCCGCCTTCCAGCGCTGCGTGGAGCTGTACCCCCACGGGAAGAGCGCGCCGGAGAACCAGTACCGCGCCGCCCGCATCCTGGCGAAGCAGGGCGACACGAAGGGCGAGCTCAAGGCGCTGGAGGCCTTCGTCCGCAAGTTCGCCACCAAGGCGGATCAGGTGGAGCTGGTGGTGGACGCGAAGCGCCGCATGGGCGACGCGTGGAAGAAGCGCGGCAACGCGAAGGAGGCCCAGCGCGCGTACGCCAGCGCCGCGGATGAGTTCGACCGCCGCAAGCTGAAGCCGGACGCGCAGCCGCGCGCCGCCGAGGCCGCCGCCTACAGCCGCTTCCAGCTGGCGGAGCTGGAGTTCCAGCGCTTCGACGCGCTGAAGCTCAGCGGCGCCGGCAAGGCGCTGGAGAAGAGCTTCAACAAGAAGACCGAAGCCGTGAAGGCGGTGGATGCCGCGTACGCGAAGGTGCTGCCGTACAAGCAGCTGGAGTGGTCGCTCGCGTCGTTCTACCGGCGCGGCTACGCCCTGGAGCGCTTCGCCGCCACGCTGCTGGACGCGCCGGTGCCCCCGGAGGTGAAGCGCCTGGGGGACGACGCGGTGCTGACGTACCAGGACATGCTCACGCAGCGCACCGTGGCGCTGGAGGACCGCGCGGTGGAGAGCTACGCCGCCACGCTCAAGGAGGCGCGCAACAACCGCGTCTCCAACGAGTGGACGCGCCGCACGCTGGAGGCCCTCAACCGCTTCCGCCCCAAGGAGTACCCCGTCCTCAAGGAGGCCCGGGGGGCGCTCGCGTCGGAGACCGTGTATCCGGACGGCCTGCTGGGCAGCCTCGCGGCGCCCGCACGCGTCGACTCTGGCGCGGCGCCCCAGCTGACGGAAGGGGGCACGCCATGAACGCGGGCCGCGGGTTCGCCCTCACCGGGCTCGTGCTCTGGCTGTCCGCCTGCGCCTCCGGTCCGAAGACGCGCAAGGACGCGACGCTCGCCGGGCCGGCGGCCGGCCCCGCCACCGCGGTGAGCACGTCGCCGAAGGCCGGCGACGCGAAGCCGAAGCCGGAGCTGGCCCCCGTCGCGAGGTCGCTCGCCGGACCGGAGCGGGACTTCACCAGCGCGGTGGAGGTCGCCCGGCGCGGCGAGCTGACCATCGCGGAGACCGCGCTCAAGACGCTGCTGGAGAAGTCCCCGAAGCTGGGCCCCGCGTGGACGAACCTGGGCATCGTGCAGGAGCGCCAGGGCCGCTTCCCGGACGCGGAGCGCTCCTACCGCCAGGCGCTGGCGCTGGACCCGGACCAGGAGGCCGCGTGGGACTGCCTGGTGCGGCTGTCCGCGCGCACGGGCCGCGCGGCGTCGCTGGAGGCGGAGCTGCGCGAGGCGCTGGCCCAGCAGGACTCGGTGGCCCGGCGCACGGCGCTGGCGCTGAACCTGCTGCTCCAGAAGAAGCACACCCCCGCCGTCGCGGAGGCCCGCCGCGCGCTCCAGGCCAGCGAGCAGCACGTGCCCGCCATGCAGGTGCTCGCGCAGGTGTACGCCCGCGAGGGCAAGTACGAGCTGGCCTCCATGGTGCTCGGCAACGCGCTCGCCATCGACGCGCAGGACGCGGCCACCCTCAACGCCCTGGGCCTGGTGCACCTGGGCCTCAAGGAGCGCCCCCAGGCGCTGGAGCGCTTCCGTCAGGCCATCGCGCTCCGGCCGGACTTCGCCGAGGCGCGCAACAACCTGGGCACCCTCCTCAACGAGGGCGAGGACTACGCCGGCGCCCGCGTGGAGCTGGAGGCCGCCGTGAGGGCCGCGCCGGACTTCGCCGCCGCCCACCTCAACCTGGGCAACGCCTACCGCGGCGAGGGCGACTTCCCCCGCGCCCTGGCCGAGTACGAGCGCGTGCTCCAGCTCCAGCCCGACGCGCGGGACGCGTACTTCAACCTGGGCCTGCTCCACCTGGACCTGGAGCCCGCGGGCATGGACACCCTGGAGCGCCTCCAGAAGGCCGCGTCCTTCCTGAACCAGTACCAGGCGAAGGGCGGCACCGACGAGCGCACCGCTCAATACCTCAAGGACGCGCAGAAGGGCATCGACCGGGAGACCCGCCGCCGCGAGCGCGAACGGAAGGAGGGCCTCAAGAAGGCCGCCGAGGCCGCCAAGGCCCCCGAGGCAAACCCGACCCCCGCTCCGCCCCCAGGGCCCCCTGCCCCGCGACCGGGCGGCTCGGGTAAGGTGTCCAAAGACGTCCGGTAGCCTCGACCTGAAGCCATGCGCCCCGCCCTCTTCCTGCTGCTGCTCGCCGTCGCCCGTCCGTCCTGGGCCGAGGACCCCGCGTCCACGAAGAAGGCGGCGGAGGGCGCGACGCCAGCGCCGGCCGCGAAGAAGCCGGCCAAGGCCATCCGCCTGGAGGCCATCAAGGTCGAGGGGCGCATCCAGAAGCCGGAGGCCTTCTATTTCCTCGACCGCTCCAAGCCGAGCTTCGACGACCTGAACCGCACGGAGAGCTTCGTGCCCAAGGTGGTCCAGAGCGTGCAGCAGGACCCCTTCTAGCGCCATGGCCCTTCAAACCCGCCCCAAGCTGCTGCGCGTCGGCGTCATCCAGGACGGGCGCATCGTCGAAGAGCACCACCTGCTCCACGACTCCGTCACCATCGGCGACGACGCGCGCAACACCATCGTCCTGCCCCCGGCCCAGGAGCGCCCGCCGCGCTTCAAGGTGCTGGAGAACCGCGGCCAGCAGTTCCACCTCATCATCGACGAGCACATGCAGGGCCGCATCAACCTGGGCTCGTCGGACGTGGACTTCGACGCGCTGCGCGCCCAGGGGCTCGCCACGCGCCGCGCGGACGACACCTTCGACCTGCCGCTGCAGGAGAGCGCCCGCGGCAAGGTGGACCTGCCGGAAGGCACCCTCTTCTTCCACTTCATCCCCGCGCCCCCGGAGGGCGCGAAGCCCGCGCTGCCCCCGGAGCTGAAGGCCAGCCCGTGGCGCACGGTGGACCGCCTCTTCGCCAGCATCCTGCTGGCGATGCTGGGGCTCTACGTGCTGAGCGTCGCGATCATCGCCGCCCAGCCCGCGCCGGTGGAGGCGGAGGTGGAGCTGGACCAGTTGGAAGACCGCTTCGTGCGCGCCATCATCCCGCCCCAGCCCGCGAAGGTGGAGGAGCCCAAGAAGGAGGGCCCCAGCGCGGAGAAGAAGCCGGAGGAGAAGGCGCCCTCGAAGAAGCCCACCCCCGCCGCCTCGGCGTCCGCGCCCGCCAACAGCGCGGAGCGCCGGCAGCAGGTGGAGGCCAAGGTCGCGGGCACC
Source organism: Pseudomonadota bacterium (assembly GCA_023424585.1). Classification (GTDB taxonomy): domain Bacteria; phylum Myxococcota; class Myxococcia; order Myxococcales; family Myxococcaceae; genus Corallococcus. Next base: position 223 of record JAFADT010000371.1, on the reverse strand, counting down.
GGGCTCCTCAAGCTGCTGGGCGGCAAGGGCCCTGGTGACGGAGACGCCATCGCGGACGTGCTCGGGAGCGCCGGCAGCGGCGCCAACGTGGCGGAGGCGCTCGCGGGCGCGACGTCCGGCGGCGCCCTCGCGCTGGGCTCCGGCGGCGGCAACGGCATCGCCAATCCCCAGGGGGACACGGGCGGCAAGGTGGCGGCCATCGGCGCGACGCAGACGTCCGGCG
>JAFADT010000369.1 GCA_023424585.1 Pseudomonadota bacterium | reverse complement strand
CCGCTGGACGGCTCCCACAGGCGGGGGACCAGCCGCACCAGCGTCGTCTTGCCCGCGCCCGACGGGCCGACGAGCGCCGTCACCTTGCCCGGGGGCGCCTCGAAGGTGACGTCGCGGAGCACGTCCTTGCCGCCCTCCTCGTAGCGGAAGGTGACGCTCCGGAAGGCGAGCCCGTGGTGCGCGGGCGCGGCGGTGCCCGTGGCCTCGTCCAGGTCGGGGGTGTCCAGGATGGCGCGGATGCGCGCGATGCCGCCCTGGATGCGCTCCACGTTGCTCGACGCGAACATCAGCCGCAGCATCGACGTGAGCAGCTGCGGGCCCAGCACCAGGAACAGCACCAGCGACTCCAGCGACAGCGTGCCGTGCAGGAAGAACCACCCGCCCGCGGGCACCAGCACCACCAGGCTGGAGCCGATGAGCGCCCCGAACGCGCCGTAGCCCCGGCCGTTGGTGCGCATGAAGCCCTCCATCCAGGCCAGCCCCTCCTGGATGGAGCGCGAGAGGTCCCCGAAGCGCTTCGCCGACAGGCCGAACGTCTTGATGACGTGGATGCCGCGCAGGTACTCCAGGAGCGACGCGTTCATCCGGCCCTGGATGGCGCTCCACTGCTCATGCGCCTTGCCCACGTCGCGCATGGCCATGGCCATGGCCGCGAACGCCAGCGGCGCCACGGCGACGCTCGCCAGGGCCATGCGCCAGTCCACCCAGAGCAGCGCGGCCGCCGTGACGAGCGGCACCGCCACGGCGGCGACGGCGTCCGGGAAGTGGTGCGCGACGAAGGCTTCAATCTGCCCCACGTCGTCCATCAGCGTCTTCTTCAGCTCCCCCGTGCTCCGGTGAGCGTAGAAGGACAGGGGGACGGCGCCCAGCTTGCGCGCCAGCGCGAGCCGCAGCCCGTGGAGGATCCGGAACGCCGCCACGTGCGCGGTCACGGTCGACGCCGACGCCAGCAGCGCCCGGAGCACCAGCGCCCCCGCCGCCATCCCTGCGAGCGACGTCACCGCGTCGAGCCGCGGCGGCTCGGCGTAGATGGCCGTCGCCATCCGCGCCACCGCGAAGAACGGCACCAGCCCGAGCCCCGCCGCCAGCGTCGAGCTCAGGGCCGCCACGGTCACCAGCGGCCCCTGCATCCGCAGGAGCGCGACAAGCCCCCCCATCCCCGGCCGAGCCCCCCGCGCGTGCTCACTCACACCCCATCCTCCTTCATATTTCAATATTGATAGTGATAATCAATATCGACAGTGAAGCCCCTGGAGGGGCGGTGTGTCAACCCGGGGTGGGGGAGCGGAGGGCGTGCGCTCCCGGTGCTCGTGGTGGAGGGTCGATCAAAACCTCACGCCCACCGTGGTTCGCAGCTGCGTGTCCAGGGCCGGCACCGTCGCGGGTGGAGCGCTATCGTAGGTGAGGTTGAAGCCGATGCCTACCGTGACCAGGGGATTGGGGGTGACCGCGAACAGCGTCTCGTTGAGCACCCGCAGGTCGGAGGGACGGGTGACGCGCGGCTGGAGGTAGACCGTCTCCACGAGGTCGATGTTCTCCATCAGCCTCAAGCGCCCGAGCAGATAGCTGGAGACTCGCGGATCCGTGTAGCGGTCTCCCGCGTCCACCTCGCCGTCCTTGCGCAGCCGCTCGTGCTCCAGCATCAGGGCCACGCCAAAAGTGAACCCCACGGTCTCCGCGTTGAGCAGGATGACTCGCGGTCCGGCGCCCAGCAGGGCCCGGAACTGGAGCCGGCGGAACTCGTTGTATTCATGCTGGGCGAAGACCTCGGCCGAGAGACGCTCGGTGAGCTTGCGCCGGTAGCGCACGTGCTCCAGCACCTGGCTGACGATCCGCTCGCCGGTGGCGAACGAGTACTCGCCCCGGATGACGCCCAGCCAGACGTCTCGCTCGGAGCGCAGCTGGCCCACCAGGGAGCCGCGCACGGAGAACAGCTCCGTGCTGCCCGTGCGCCAGTCGCCGCCCAGCTCGATGGCCGCGGCCGGCCCCAGCTCCGCCTTCTCGTCGAAGAGCGCCTGCACGTTGACGATCTGTGCCGCCGCGCTGCTCGCGTGGAGCAACACCCCCAGCACCCCCCATCCGATGGACCTCAAAGGATTCATGGCCCTCTTGCTGTGCCTACTCCCACGCCCCCGTTCAACCCCCTTGTGCGTCGGTCCAGCACTTCCCCAGGTCCCTCTCCCGTCCGGAGTCCCAGCGGGACGCCACGCTGCTCGCGGAGCGGGGCTCCCGACAATGGCGGCCACGGCGGGTCGGCGTCCGCGGACCCTTGATGGGCCCTCCTCGCGCCTCCAGGTTTGGGGTTGGGATAATCCCATCCCCGCTTGAGAGTCACCGGTGCGGTCCGGCGGCCGGGCGCCAGCCGGGCTCCACCGGGGGAGGACGTCATGGCAACCGACAACAGGAACCCGGGAGCGCAAGGAGAGCCCTCCTCTTCGCCCGCCGTGAAGAACGCCCAGGCCGGCGTGGCGGGCGGCAGCTCGCAGGGCCAGGAGCCCCGGACGGGCGCTGGCATCTCCCGCCGTGAAGCCTACGCACCCACCACCGGCCGGGAGGCCATGCCCCTGACCCCGTTCGGCCTCATGCGCCGGATGATGGAGGACATGGATCAGCTCTTCACCGGCTTCGGCGGCCGGGGCTTCGCCGCGCCGAGCGGCGTGCTGGACGAGGGCCTCTGGTCACCGCAGGTGGACGTGCTGGAGCGGAACGGACAGCTCATCGTCAAGGCCGACCTGCCTGGAATGAAGCAGGAGGACATCCACGTGGAGCTGCTGAAGGACCAGCTCGTGATCCAGGGCGAGCGCTCCTTCGAGGTGGAGGAGGAGCAGGAGGCCGAAGGCGTCTGGAGCCTGGAGCGCGGCACCGGCATGTTCCACCGCGCCATCCCGCTCCCGGAAGGCATCGACACGGAGTCGGTGCAGGCGAACTTCGAGAACGGCGTGCTGGAGGTCTCCCTGAAGCTCCCGGAGGCCGAGCCCCAGGGCAAGCGCATCGAGGTGAAGGGCGGCTCGAGCGAGCAGGCCCGCAGGATGACGCGCGGAAAGCCCATCCACTGAAGTGGAGGACGGGCGGATGTCAGTGCGTGTGTCGGCGGCCCTCGTCCTCCACGACGGCCGCCGCCACCTTCTCCGCCGAGTCGTGCAGCTCTTCCTCGAGCGGTGAGTGCCAGGACTCGAAGGCGAACAGCTTCCGCATCAGCTTCCCGGCCTGATAGCCCGGGCGCAGCCCGATGGCTTCGAACATCCACGCCATCGCCTCGTCCGCGAAGGTGTACCAGGCCTCCTCGCAGCCGGTGGCGTCCATGGTGAGGTTCATCGTGGTGACGATGCCGTCCGCCAGCGCGAGCATCCGGATGTCCGAGTCCTCGGGCGCCGAGGGCAGGCTCTGCTTCAGCGCCTGGAAGTGGGCGTCCAGCTTGAACAGCCATTCCCGCGACCGCTCCAGCGCGTCGATGATGAGCTGGATGTTGTACTCCACGCTCATGTTCGGCGTGGGCTTGTGCCGGAAGAAGCGGTGACACCAGCAGTAGCCACCGAAGCTCTCATTGCCCAGGTACAGGTTCGTGTCCGTGTACCAGGGCCCCAGGTTCTGCTGGAGCATCCGCTGGAGGTGTTTCGCCATCGCGTCGTGCTGCTCGTCCGTGAGCTTGCGCGTCCCCGGCGGCACGCGCGGCGCCAGGTACTCACGCAGCATGCGGATGACCTTCTCCGGGTCATACCCGTCCAGGCTGCCGCGGATGCGCTCCCAGGCCCCCAGGGGTGTCTTGCTCATACGGTCACCTCCGCGTTCATTCAGGCACCTCGTTGCGGCACGGCGCGTCCGGTCCCGCGATGCTCCGGGCCAGCAGCCGGGCCAGCCGCGTGTAGTTGACCGCGTCTCCCGGGTGCTTGCGCCACAGCACCACCGGGACCAGCGGCGGCGTCGGCAGCCGGCCCCGCCGCAGCATGTACTCCAGCCACAGCCGCGCCGCCCGGGCATTGCCGTCCGGGAAGGGGTGGAAGAAACACAGGTCCAGGTACAACCGGGTGGCATGCGCCACCGGATGGCGTGGCTCCCGCGCGTCCGCCTCCACCTTCTCGCGGAAGGTCGCCTCCAGGCCGGGCGCGTGCGCGTACCGGTGCGCGCCGCCCCGCGCGAACGCATCCCCGGTGCGAAAGCCGGTGGGCTCCCCCAGCAGCGTCGACTGGACCTCCACCATCCGGGTGAAGCTCAGCGGCTCCCCCGAGTCCGCGAGGCGCCGCACCCGGGCCAGGGCCCGCTCGAAGCGCTCCGTCCGCGCCGGCCCCTGGGCTTCATGGGCCGGTGCGTCATGGCGGTGCAGGAAGTCCTCCTGGGCGCCTGTCTCCCGGAAGCGCTGGCGCGTCGCGGCCTCCAGGTCCAGCCGGAGCGCGGGCAGCGCCCAGTCCATGGCACGCGTGGCCTCCTGGTGGGGCGCGAGCTGCTCGGTGGGGGACGGGGGCTTCACTCGGGGGGCGGGGCGAAGGGGCGGGCCTGGAGCCCAGCATGGACGGCGCCGGGTGACAAACACCCCGGCCAAACAGACCCCCGCATGGGTCATGGAGTGGAGCCCCGCCGCACAATTGCGTAAACAGGCCGTTCTGGCAGCAGGGAGAAGGCACTGAATGAAGACGTTCCTCGTGGTCAACCCGCGCAGCGCCAACGGGCAGACGGGGAAGCGATGGGTGGAGATCTCCGCGCAGGTGGGCAGGGTGCTCGGTGAGTTCGGGTACGGCTTCACCAGCGGCGGCATGGATGCGGCGCGTCTGGCGCGGCAGGCCATCGATGACGGCTACGAGTGCATCGTCGCGGTGGGCGGCGACGGCACGCTCAACGAAGTCACCAACGGGTTCTTCCGCGACGGCCAGGTCATCAACCCCCAGGCCACGCTGGGCCTCTTGCCCCGGGGCACGGGCGGCGACTTCCGGCGCACCTTCGGGTGGGACCTGGAGCTGACGTCCGCGCTGGAGCGCCTGCGCACGGAGAAGACCGAGCCCTTCGACGTGGGGCGGCTGGAGTTCATCGACAACGACGGCAAGCCGGCCACGCGCTTCTTCGCCAACATCGCCTCGTTCGGCGTGAGCGCGGTGGTGGCCCGCGAGGTGAACCAGGGCAGCAAGGCGCTGGGCGGCAACCTGAGCTTCATGTGGGGCACCGTGAAGGGCCTCTTGAAGTACCAGGAGCGGCAGGTGCGGATCACGGTGGACGGCGGCGAGCCGGAGACGGTGAGCGTCACCGCGATCGCCGTGGCCAACGGCCGTTACTTCGGCAGCGGCATGTTCGTGGCGCCCGAGGCGGCCACGCACGACGGCCTCTTCGACATCACCATCTGGTCCAACTACGGCCTGTCCGACTTCGTCCTCAAGTCCAAGGGCGTCTATAACGGCGACCACGTCACCTGGAAGGGCACGCGGCGGCTGCGCTGCCGCACGCTCCACGCGGAGTCCCTGACGGGCGACGTGTTCCTGGACGTGGACGGCGAGACGCCGGGCCGGCTGCCCTGCACCATGACGCTGATCCCCAGCGCCATCCGCCTCAAGGTGTAGCGCCGGGGCGGGGCGGGCGCGGCGCCTCCGCCGCGGAGGAGGGCGGGTGGGCGCGAGGCGCGGCGGGCGCGGGGCGGTACCAGCTCGTCTGTCCAATCAGGTGCCGCGTGAAGCCATCCTCCACCAGCGGCGACGCCTCCGCGGCGCCCAGCACCAGGTAGCCATCCGCGTGGAGCGTCCGCCGCACGCGGGCCAGCACCGCGCGCCGCGTGGGCATGTCCCAGTAGATCATCACGTTGCGCAGGAAGACGAGGTCCACGGGCGCCTCCAGGGCGAAGTCTTCCAGCAGGTTGAGCGGCCGGAACTCCACCGGCGTGCGCACCTGGTCGTTCAGCCGCCACCCGTCGCGCTCCTGGCGGAAGTAGCGCTGGCGCAGCTCGGGGGGCAGGCCGCGGTGGATCTCCTTCGCGTCGTAGCGGGCCTCGCAGGCGCGCACGAGCGCGCGGGTGGAGAAGTCGGTGGCGAGGATGCGCACCGTCCAGCCGGTGATGAGCAGCCCGGTCTCGGCCAGCGTCATGGCCACGCTGTAGGGCTCCTGGCCGTAGGCGCACGCCGCGCACCAGATGCGCAGGGTCCGCGCGCGGGCGCGCTTCGCCAGCAGGGCGGGCAGGACCGTGGCGCGCAGGGCGTTGAAGACAGGGGCGTCGCGGAAGAAGGCCGTCTCGTGGTTGGCCAGCGCCTCCGCCAGCCGCTGGTGGAGCGGGCCACCCTCCGGCTGCGAGCGCAGCCGCGACACCAGGGCGGCGAGGTCCGGCAGCTGCTCCTCGCGCAAGAGGGGCGTGAGCCGCGCCTCCACCAGCGCGTGCGTGTCGGGCTCCAGCACCAGCCCGGAGCGTCGCAGCACGCGCTGCCGCAGATACGCGAAGTCGTCGGGGTGCATCGTCATGCTCCGGTCCTCCGTCCGCGCGCGTCCACGCGCCGCGCCAGCTCCGGGGCCACCGCGTCCAGCGACACCACGGCGTCCGCGAGCCCCGCCTGCTCCACCGCGCCCGGCATGCCGCCGACGACGCAGCTGGCCTGGTCCTGCACCACCACCTGACCGCCCGCCTCGCTCACCCGGCGGCAGCCCCGCAGCCCGTCCTGGCCCATGCCGGTGAGCACCACCGCCAGCACTCCCGCGCCGTACACCTCCGCCGCGGAGCGGAAGAGCAGGTCCACCGCCGGCCGGCACGCGTTCTCCGCGGGCCCCTGGTGCGTGAGCAGCCGCACGCCTGTCGCGTCCCGGCACACGGCCAGGTGGAAGTCCCCTGGTGCGATCCAGACCTCGCCCGCCTGCACGGACGCGCCGCTCACCGCCTCGCGCACGGTGAGCGAGGTGACAGCCTGCAACCGCTCCGCGAGCAGCCGCGTGAAGAGGGGCGGCATGTGCTGCACGATGAGCATCGGCACCGGCAGGTCCGCGGGCAGCGCGGCCACCACCCGCGCCAGCGCGCCCGGGCCGCCAGTCGAAGCGCCCAGGACGATGACCTCCACCCGCGCGGGCGTCCGCGGTCGGGCGGGCGACTCGCGCGGCACCAGAGTGGGGGCGGGCGCGGCGGACGGCGAGCGCACCTGGAGCGCCTTGAGCTTGCGCACCAGCTCGTCCCGCACGGCCTCCACGGTGATGTTCAGCCCTCCCGCGGACGTGGGCTTCGTCACGTAGTCGCGGGCGCCCAGCGCGAGCGCCTCCAGGGTCAGCACGCCCGCGCGTTCGGTGAGCGCGCTGAACATCACCACGGGCAGCTCCGGGGCGCGCTGGCGCAGGAGCTTCAGCGTCTCCAGCCCATCCAGCTCCGGCATCTCCAGGTCCAGCAGCACGACGTCCGGCTGGAGCTGCTCCACCTTCGCCAGCGCGATGCGCCCGTTGGGCGCGGTGGCGACGACCTCCAGGCCCGGAGCCGTGGCCAGCAGCATCGACACCTGGCGCCGCACCACGGCCGCGTCGTCCACCACCAGGACCCGGAGGGTGTTCATGCGCACCCGCGTCACCGGACCGCGTGCGCGACCGGACAGCGGCCCAGGGGGGCGCTCGAGGCCGTCTCGCCGTACACCTCGTGGCGCGGCCGGCCCGCGAGGATGGCGCTGGCGCCCCAGTCCGTCACGCGGTGGAAGGCCTCGGAGGTGATGAAGGTGTCGAAGCCCTCACGGCTGCGCCACTCGGAGACGATGAGGTAGCGCCCCGGCGCCCCCACGCTCCGGAACAGCTCCGTGTGCGCGTGCTCGGGCAGCTCCCGCATCGACTCCAGCACGAGCGCGAACTTCCGCTCGAAGGCGTCCGCCTTGCCCTCACGCACCTCGTAGTTCATGCCGATGGTGACCATCCGTCACCTCCTTGTCCGTGTGTCACTCGAGCCAGACCCGGACCTGCCGGTCGCCCTCGTCCAGGTGGAACAGCTCCGACGGCCGCAGCCCCGCCGCGACCGCCGCCGCGCCGATGCCGGCCGGCTGGAGTCCCCGCGCCGCGAGCCTGCGCGGCAGGTCCTCCGGCAGGAGGTCCTCCAGGTGCGCCGTCACGTCCGCGCGGAAGGTCAGCGCGACGCGCGTGCGCCCCGCCTCCGTCACGCGGACCTTCAGGTAGCGCGCGGAGCCCTCCCCCCGTGCCTCGGGCGGCGCTGGCGGAGGCGGCAGCGGCGGGGCGCGGGCCTCGTCCAGGAGCGGCCCCCAGGCGATGGGCGCGTCCAGCACGTCCAGGTGGCGCACCAGCCCGTGAAACGCGCGCAGGACGAACAGGAGCGACGCGGGCCCGGCCGCGCGGAAGTTCCAGCGGTGCTGCCCCAGCGCCTCGGTGAGCCGCGCTCCCAGCCGCCAGTCTCGCGCGTGGAAGGGGCGCTCCAGGAGGAGCGGCTCCAGCAGCACCCGGCTGACGGCGGGCAGCGCCTCCGCCATGGGCTCAAGCAGCTCCGGCGTGAAGCCCAGCAGCACCCACGCGGACACCCACTGCCCGGGACTCGGCGGGGTGGCTGGGGCGCGGAGGAGGGCGAGCAACCGCCCCAGCCCCGCGGGCAGCTCCGGCGGCAGCGGCTTCACGCAGCCGAAGTCGAGCACCCCCAGCACGGGGGCTCCCTCCGGCCCCCTCGCCACGCGGTAGTTGCCCGGGTGCGGATCCGCGTGGAGCGCGCCCCACGTGAAGCAGCCCTGGAGGAACATCCGCACCAGCGTCGTGGACAGCACGCGGCGGTCCGCTTCGCTCCAGCGCCAGCCCTCCGCGAGCGACGCACCGTCCACCCAGGTCATCACCAGCAGGTCCTCCCGCGTGAGCGCGTCCACCGGCACGGGGACGATGACGCCGGGCACGTCCGCCATGCGCGCGCCCGCGTCCCGCAGGGCCTGGGCCTCGTGGCGGTAGTCCAGCTCGCCCTGGAGCATCCGGGCCAGCTCGTGGCGGTACGCGGACAGGTCCAGCCTCCCGCGCCAGCCCCCCAGCGGCGCGGCCAGCCACCCCAGCGCGCGCAGATCATCCCGCACGGCCTCCGCGATGCCCGGGTGCCGCAGCTTCACCGCCACGGCGCGCCCGTCGTGCAGCACGCCCCGGTGCACCTGGCCCAGCGACGCGGCGATGCCCACGCCCTCCAGCGCGGCGAAGACCTCCCGCCACGGACGGCCCAGCCGTCGGGACACCTCCGCCAGCGCGGCCTCGGGGGCGAGCGGGGAGGGCGCCTCCGCGAGTGAACCGAACCCCGGCGTCTCCGCGCCCAGCTCCGCGAGCGTGAGCACCTGCCCCACCTTCTGGGGCAGCCCGCGGAGGCCCAGCAGCCGCCGGGTCAGCTCCTGCCGGGCAGGCTCCGCGTCCTGGGGGCGGGACACCCGCCGCAGGCGCGAGGAGGCGCGGGCCACCTGGCCCATTGCCCACCACCGCTTCAATCCGGTTCGCACGTGCCGTGGCTCCTGGGGCTGAGGCCCTCCGCGCTACTTCGCTCGCGCCTGCTTGTCGGAGGTGTCCACCTGCACGACCAGCCGTTGCAGCGACTGCGCCATGTGGGCCAGCTCCACCGCCGAGCGCTGCGTGCTGCCCGCGCCCTCGGTGGTGCTGCGCGCGGCCTCCGCCACGGCGGCCATGTTGTCGGAGATCTGCTGGCTGCCCTTGGCGGCCTCGCCCACGTTGCGGAGGATCTCCCCGGCCGTGGCCGTCTGCTCCTCCACGGAGGAGGCGATGGACGTCTGGAGCTCGTTGATGCGACCGATGGTGGCGCCGATCTCCAGGATGGCGTTGACCACCTCCTCGGTGTCGCTCTGGATGCTGCCGATCTTCTGGCCGATGTCCTCGGTGGCGCGGGCCGTCTCGCGCGCCAGCTCCTTCACCTCGTTGGCCACCACCGCGAAGCCCCGGCCCGCCTCGCCCGCGCGGGCCGCCTCGATGGTCGCGTTGAGCGCGAGCAGGTTGGTCTGCTGCGCGATGGAGGTGATGACCTTGATGACCTTGCCAATCTCCTGGCTGCTCGTCCCCAGCTTGCCGACGATGCTGGACGTGGAGTCCGCCAGCCTGACGGCGGACGACGCGACCTTGGCGGCGCTGCTCGCGTTGCGCGCCACCTCGCGGATGTTCGCGTTGACCTCCTCCATGCCGGACGCGACGCTCTGCACGTTGCGGCTGACCTGCTCCGCGCCCGCGGACACCTGGGTGGCCTGCGCCGCGGTCTCCTGCGCGTTGCTCACCATCTGCTGGCTGACGCTGGACAGCTCCTGGGACGCCGCCGCGAGCGTCTGCGAGTGCTGCGTCACCTCCTGGAAGATGCCGCGCAGGGTGGCGTCCAGCTCCTTCTCGCGCTGCTGCACGGCGAGCTTCTCGGTGATCAGCTCCCACGTGACCATGGGGCCCAGGTAGCGGCCCTGGCCGTCGTACACCGCCGTCACCAGCAGGTCCGCGGTCTCCGGGCCAATGGGGATGTTCGCGCGCACCGGCAGGTTCTTGTCGTTGGAGAGGATCTTCCGCTGGTACGTCGCGTCCCGGTGGAAGATGTCGATGTGCGAGCCCAGCACCCGGTCCGCGGTGACGGGCAGGTGCTTCTCCACCCGCTGGAGCAGCCGGCGCGAGGCGGGGTTCAGGTAGACGATCCGCAGGTCCACGTCCGCCACCATCACGCAGGTGGGCGCGTTCTCCAGCATGGCCCGGAGCCGAGCCATCTCCGTGTCCACGCGCTGCTGCTCCGTGACGTCCGTCCACGTCGCCACGTAGCCGGTGAGCGCTCCGTCCCGGCCCACGATGCCGTCGATGCGCGCCTTGATCAGGGCGGGGCCCACCGCGAAGCGGACCTCATGTGGCAGCGCTTCAGGGGCGCGCAGCCGCTCCTCCTCCAGCCGCAGCTGATGCTCGAAGTGGGCGAGGAAGTCGCCGCCCGCGTCTCCCGCGTCATCGCCGATCCCGGCCTCCGGGTGGATGCGCTCGATGGCCTCCGTGGAGGCCGCGTTCGAGAAGGTGATGGCCAGGTCCGCGTCCAGCACGAACAGGTTGACGCTCGCCGCGTTCAGCACCGCCTCGCTCAGCGCACCTTCGAGTGGCGTGGACGCGCGGCGGCGCGAGGACCGGGCGGCGGGCGCGGAGACCGCCGCGACCCGGCGCCCCTGCGTCCGGGAGGCGCGCGGCGGGGCGAGCTTCGCGGCGGCGGACCGGGGCGCGGGCTTGCTCACGCTGTCGTCCTGGCGCGTGCCCAGGGCCGCGAGCACCTCGCGGGCGACGGGGCCCG
>JAFADT010000354.1 GCA_023424585.1 Pseudomonadota bacterium | reverse complement strand
GTCCCACACCGAGCTGGAGGCCCAGCTGACCGCCGCGTCCCAGGGCAGCGTGGACTCCCAGGTGCAGGAGCTGAAGAAGCGCGCCCAGGACGCGCACGACGGCGTGGCCCGGCGCCAGTTGGAGCGCGCCGCCGCGTCGCTGGGCGAGGAGCTGAACCACCTGGACGCGCTGTCGCGCAAGCAGGAGCGCCTCCTGGCGCAGCTGCACGCACAGGTGGCCCTGCTGGAGCGGGCCCGCGTGTGCTTCATCGGCGCCCGGGCCGCGTCTCCCCTGGACGGGAGCAGCGACCGCATCCAGGCGCTGGCCGACAAGCTCTCCGCCCTGGACCTGGAGTCCTCCGGACCGGAGGGCGCGACGCCGCAGTCCGCGCGGGCGCCGGCGGTCCGCTCGTAGGGCGCCGCCGGGCGCCTGGGCTCCGGGGCCTGTGGGCGTGTGCCCCTTCCCTACTTCGACGACGTGCGCGGGGCGGCGCGGGGGCGCTTGCGCGCGGGGGCGGCCTTCTTCGCGGCGACGCGGGGCGTGTGCAGCTGGTTGGCGATGCGCTGCTCGATCTCCTCGCGCGTGCGGCGGCTGAGCTCCAGCGCGGCGTTGATGCGCTCGCGGACGATGTCGGCCTGCGCCTCCGCGGCGGCGCGGTACTCCGCGATGTCCCGGCGCAGCTCCAGGCGGCCCTCGGCGGCGCCACCGCCGCCCGTCCTCCGGGGGGCCGTCTTCCGCCGCGCGGGGCGCTCCCCCGACGGGGTCCCACTGCCCTGCTGTCCCTGTGCCTTGCGCGCCATCTGTCTGCCCCCTCGTGCGATCGCTCTCGCGTCCGTGGGCGGAAAGGTGGGGTGTGGGACTCCGACGCGGAAGTCCGGCCCCGGGTCGGAAGGGGGGCGGCCGGCCAGACAATGTGCGGTTGCGCCAACAGAGGGACTTCTCAATCCTTCCAGGAAGACGCTAAGAGGTCCTTCGCCGTTCCCGAGCCAGGAGCCCTCCGGACTGATAGCTCAGGAACCGCCGCATCACCCCAGGGCCGGGATGCGAGCAAGCCTTCGTGCCCTGCGCCCCCGGCGGCCTGGGACCTGCGCCGGAGCGAACAGTGAGGGAATCCCCGTGGCGGTCTCTTTCCTGAACCGAAAGCACAACCTGGACCGGATGTCGCTGCGCGACCTGGTCTACTCGTTCTTCACCTACTACGCCGTCGTCGCCTACATCCTCATCGGTATCACCTGCATCGTGCTGTCGGTGAAGTGGTTCGAGGCCCCGGCGCGCATGGCCGCGGCGGTGGTGGTGGCCACGCTGGCGTACCCGTTCGGCTGGTACCTCATCCACCGGTACATCCTGCACGGCCGCTTCCTCTACAAGTCCGCGGCGACGGCGGTGACGTGGAAGCGCATCCACTTCGACCACCACCAGGACCCGCACGACCTGCGCGTGCTCTTCGGCGCGCTGCACACCACGCTGCCCACCATCGCGCTGGTGCTCACGCCCATCGGCTACCTCATCGGCGGCCGGTCCGGCGCGGTGGCGGCGCTGGGCTGGGGCATGGTGACCACGTGCTTCTACGAGTTCTGCCACTGCATCCAGCACCTCAACTACGCGCCCCAGCAGAAGTGGCTGAAGGACATCAAGCGCCTGCACATGTCCCACCACTTCCACAACGAGCAGGGCAACTACGGCATCACGAACTACTTCTGGGACCGCGTGTTCGGCACGCTGTACGAGAAGGCCTCGGAGAAGCCCAAGAGCCCCACCGTCTTCAACCTGGGCTACACGGAGGAAGAGGCGAAGAAGTACCCCTGGGTGGACAAGCTCTCCGGCGGCACCCGCGGTGACGGTCACCCGCGCCGCTTCTGGGGCGCCGAGGGGCTGAGCGCGCCGGACACCTCCAGCGAACAGCAGTCCTGAGCGCCCTCCCCCGCTTCACCCGGACCTCCCCGCGCGCCGCGTCGCCCGTGGAGGTCTTCGTTTTCAGGCGGAGAGCGGCCGGGCCGCGTCCCGGGCCCGCTCCTCGCGGAAGCGCCGGGCGGACAGGGGCGGCAGCGCGTGCACGCGCGCCACGAGGCACGCCGCGCTGCCGCCGGCCAGGTGGAATTGATCCAACCGCACGCTGACGGGCCGGCGCCCCAGGCCGCGCAGCACCGCCTCCACGCGGGGCACGCGCGCGCCGACGAGGACGGTGTCGCCCACCTCCACCAGGTTGAGCCCGAACGCGAGCGCGTCCTCGCGCGCGATGGGGATCACCTGCTGGATGCCCTCCGTGCGCGTCAACCTGCGCAGCGACTCCGGCGTGAAGGCCTCCGGGCACACCAGCGCGGTGCCGTCGGACAGGACGGTGAGCGCGGTGTCCAGGTGGTAGAGGTACGGGTCGCGCAGCTCCAGCGGCGTGACGGGCGCGGCGAGGAAGGCCTCCAGCACGCCCGCGGCGCGCCGCGTGGAGCGCTGGCCCCAGCCCAGCAGGGCGCCCCGGCCCGCGGGCAGCATGGCCACGTCGCCCCCTTCGATGTGCACGCGCGGGGGCTCGATGACGTCGAAGCCGCGCGCGGCCAGCCACCGGGCCCGCGCGCGCTGTTCGTTGCGGCGCTGGCCATGGCGCATGGTCGCGAGCAGCGCGCGCAGCGCTCCCTCCTGACAGACGAGCACCGCGTTGTCCTTGGCGAACACGGAGTCGAACGCGCCATGGACGAAGGGCAGCTCGAAGAAGCCCGCGCCCGCGTCCCGCAGCGCGCGCAGGAGCCCGCGGTGCTGCGCGCACGCGCGCCGCCACGCGACGGCGCCGGGCTTCATGTGCGGGTTGATGTTCCAGGCGACCTGATACGCGCAGTCGCGGGAGCGGACATGGTCCTTCTCGCAGCGCACCTGACTGACAGCGAAGGTGGCGGGAGCGTTGTAGCCGGTGTGCAAGGTCATCCCCATACATGAGCCCGGAAGGCACTCCCGCCTTCCGGGACGTGGAGAGAGGGTGCGCACCATGAGCGGGCTTGGCGAGGTGGCTGGGGAAGCGGGGAGGGAGGACGCACGCCTGTCCGAACGGCTTCATCGGGCCCTCTTGCGCTTCAACCGCGCGCGACTGGCCCCGGGGTTCCCCGCCGAGGGCTGGCGAGCAGCCGTGCAGGAGGAGGCGCGGTTGCGCCTGCTCGAAGGCGAGTACGTGGAGGCGGAGCGGCGGCGCGTGGCCGCCTGGGCCGCCGAGGCGCCGGAGGACGCGGACGGGTTCATCGCGTGGTTCGAGGACCTGAAGGAGTCCGGTCCCGGACAGCATGATCCGCTGTTCCCCTGGCTCGCGACGCAGGCCACGCGGGCGCAGCTGGACTGGTTCCTCACGCAGGAGGTCGCGGGCGAGGCGGGCTTCGACGACCTGGTGGCGCTGACGCAGCTTCAGCTGCCCACGCGGGCGAAGCTGGAGCTGGCGCGCAACTACTGGGACGAGCTGGGCCGCGGGCGCGAGGACGCGATGCACGGGCCGATGCTCGCGGAGATGGCGCGAGCGCTGGGGTTGCGGCCCACGGACGAGGACACGGTGTGGGAGGCGCACGCGCTGGCGAACCTGCTCTGCGCGCTCGCGTTCAACCGCCGCTACGCGTACCACGCGGTGGGCGCGCTGGGCATCGTGGAGGAGACCGCCCCGGGCCGCACCGCGTGCGTCAACGAGGGCCTGAAGCGCCTGGGCTTCGACATGCGCGTGCGGCGCTACTACGCGCTGCACTCCACGCTGGACGTGAAGCACTCCGAGGCGTGGAACCAGGAGGTGCTGCGCCCGCTGGTGGAGGCGAACCCCGCGTGCGCGCGGCCCCTGGCGGAAGGGGCCCTGCTGCGGCTGACGGCGGGCGCGCGCTGCTTCGAGCGCTACCGCCACGAGCTGGGCCTGGACCTGAAGCCGCTCCGTTGAGGCGGGGAGCCTGGTCGTCCTTCCCCTCGGGGCCTTGCGCGTGTGCGCTGGCCCCGAGGGTGCGTTTCCCGGAGGACGGTCCGACGAGAGGATGGGATGCACCGGGGCCGGGGCGGACGCCAGCTTGGGGGGTTTCCCAGGCCGAGCTGGAGGTTCCCGATGTCCCTGTTCCGAGTCATCCCCGCGGCGGTGCTGCTCCTGACGGCGTGCGCGTCCCCGGGCACGTCCTTCGAGGAGGTGATGCGCCAGAACGCCCCCCTGAAGCCGGCGCGGCCGGATCCGCTGACCTACGGCACCCGGCCGGAGAACCCGGTGCGCGTGGGCTGGGGGGACAAGGGCGTGATGGCGTACTTCAAGCTCCTGCGGGGGCCCCAGGGCCAGCCGGTGGCGTGGCGCCGCATGGGGGACTGCTGCGAGTTCACCCAGGTGGACGGGCTCGGCCAGGGCCAGGGCCGGCTGTCCATCTTCGAGGTGACCTACGAGGGGCTGGACACGCCGGTGGTGCTCTACGTGGACGCGTTCACGGGCGGGAACGTGTACGCGCCCTGGGGCTTCCTCCTGGAGGGCCAGGGCGACCCGCCGCCCGCGTCCGGGGCCGAGCCGGAGGTCATCGACCTCTGAGGGGCGGGGCGCCACGGCCCCGCTCGAATCCCGTGATTCGCTGAAAGCAGGCGGACTTTTGCATCCCCGAGGATGTGCCCCCCTTCCGACAGGGGAGGGTCGTGCCTAGATGCAGGGGTCGACGGGAGTGTGCCGTTCCCCCGGCGGTTGACCGTCACGCTGGCAACCTCCCCAGGAGCATGGGAGGTGCAGCCCCCTTGGCGCTGCGCTAAGCGTTCGACCGCTCTCCCGACGGAGGAGGAACCGTGGCGGCAGTGAAGAAGAAGCGTTGGCCGTATGTGCTGGGAGGCATCCTCGTCCTCCTGATTGCCATCGTGGCGGTGGTGCTGTCGCGCCTGGACGCCATCCTGCTGAAGACGGCGCGAGACCAGGCGGCGACGTACTCGCAGAAGCTGGGGCGCCCCATCGAGATTGGCGACGTCTCCACGAAGCTCTTTCCCTACGTGGGCGCGCACATCCAGAACGTCAGCGTGGGCGCCGCCGAGGGCGAGGACCTGCCGCTCGCGGAGGTGAAGGACGTGACGGTGAGCGTGGCGGCGATGCCGCTGCTCACGTCGAAGGGCAAGGACATCCAGGTGAAGAACGCCGAGGTGTCCGGGCTCACCGTGAACGTCCTCCGCCTGGCGGACGGCACCACCAACGTGCAGCGGCTCCAGGAGAAGCTGGCCGCGCAGCAGCCGAAGGAGGAGACGCCGGAGGAGGAGTCGCAGCCCACGGACCTGTCGGGCGTGCACGTGGAGCGCGCGGCGCTCACCGACGGCGCCATCCGCTTCGTGGACCGCGCGGGCGGCGCGCAGGCGCGCGAGCTGGCGGTGAAGGACCTGGACATCGAGGTGAAGGACCTGCGCGTGGGCCAGCCGCTGAAGGTGGACCTGGCGGCGGCGGTGCTGGCGGAGAAGCAGAACCTGAAGATGACGCTCGCCGCGGCGCCGCTGCCGGCGACGCTCATCCCCACGCCGGAGCAGGTGACGCTGAAGGCGGAGCACATCGACCTGTCGCCGCTGGGGCCGTTCCTGCCTCCGGACGTGGGGCTCCAGGCGGGCACGCTGGACGCGGACTGGAAGGCGGACCTGGGCGGCGCGGTGCCCGGCGGCAAGGGCCCCACGAAGCTGGTGGGCGTCATCAAGGCGCTGGGGATGAAGTTCGCGGGCTCGGAGGGCGGCAAGGCGCTGGACGTGGTGCTCGACACGGACGTGACGGGCGACATGGCCGCGGGTGACCTGGCGCTGGACAAGCTGAACCTGGGCCTGGGCCCCGCCGCCATCACGGGCAAGGGCAAGGTGAAGGGGATGCTCACGGACAAGCCCGCGGTGGAGGGCTTCGAGCTGACGGGGCGCAACCTGGACCCCGCCGTGCTCGCCGAGTACTACCCGCCGCTGCGCAAGCAGCTCGACGGGATGATCGCCGGCCCCATTGGCCTGGACGTGCGCGGCAGCGGCACGCAGGACGCGCAGGCCCTCGACATCGCGGTGGACCTGACGCCGGTGCGGCTGCGGGTGCCGGATCAGCTGACGAAGGACGCCGGCGGCGCGATGAAGCTGAACGCGAAGGTGACGGGCGCGGCGGCGAGCGGCGGCGCGCTGCGCTTCGACGCGAAGGCGGACCTGAACGGCGTGGACCTGCGGCCGGGCCTGCTGGTGAACAAGGCGCCGGGGCAGCGGCTGGAGGTCGCGGCGGCGGGCACGTACGCGCCGGCGAAGACGGGCAGCGGGATGACGGTGAACGTCAGCAGCATGAGCCTGGGCGCGCTGGAGGACACGGTGACGGGCACCGCCTCGGTGACGCTGGCGGGCACGGGCAAGAAGGCGACGACGACCTTCAAGGCGGACGTGAAGGCCGCGAAGCTGGATGCGGAGAAGTTGTTGATGAGCGAGGAGCAGGTGCTGGCGCGCAACGGCGGAAAGCTCCCGCCGGAGCCGCCGCCGGGGGCGCCCAACCGCTTCAACGGCTACCGGGGTGACATCCAGTTCAACATCGGGTCGCTGCGCTACACCGCGATGGACCTCACCCACGTGACGGGCGTGGTGAAGATGGTGGACGACCTCATCACGGTGGAGAGGTTCTCGACGGGCATCTACGGCGGCAAGGTGGTGGCGGACGGGACGACCCTCCGGCTGGGGCCCGCGCCGGAGGCCCGGCCCTTCACCGCGAAGGTGCAGGTGCAGAACCTGGAGGTGGCGCAGGCGCTGGCGGAGCGCACGCCGAAGCAGGTGCTGACGGGCAAGTTCAACGGCAACGTGGACGTGCAGGGCGTGGGCTACACGCCGGAGAAGCTGCGGCAGACGCTGCTGGGCGGCATCAACGGCAACCTGCTGGAGGGCACGTTCCTGGGCAAGGACCTGGTGTCGTCCGTGACGGGGCCGCTGTCCAAGGCGCTGCCCTTCGCGTCGAAGGCGCTCAAGAGCAACGAGGTGACGTCGCTGGGGGGGGACCTGCCCTTCAGCGTGACCATCAAGAACGGCGTGGCGCAGCTGAGCAAGCCCATCACCTGGACACGGCCGGAGGCGGCGATGAGCTTCAACGGCGGCGTCGGGTTGGACGGCACGCTGGACCTGACGGGCGGCGTGTCGCTGACGCCCTCGACCATCAAGACGCTGACGATGGGCAAGGTGACGCCGACGGAGTCCATCCCGGTGGGGCTGAAGATCGCGGGCAAGGCGTGGAGCCCGGACGTGACGGGCGTGGACGTGAAGCCGGCGGCGACGACCATCCTGAAGCTGGCCGGAGGAGCCGCGGTGGGCGGCCTGCTGGGTGAGAAGGGCAAGGCCGTGCAGGACCTCGTCACGGGCGGCCAGGACAAGGCCAAGGCCGAGGCGGAGGCCAAGCGCCAGGAGCTGGAGGCGCGCGCCAACGAGGAGAAGAAGAAGCTGGAGGACCAGGCCCGCCTCGAGCAGGAGAAGGCCAAGCAGCGCGCCGAGGAAGAAGCGAAGAAGCGGCTCAAGGGCATCTTCGGCGGGAAGTAGGCACCGGGGGCATCACGCGCGCCCAGGCCGAGGCCCTCGACGCGGACGTCCCGTTCCTCTTCCTGGAGGAACGGGACGGAGACCTGCCCGCGAATGCCTGCTGGGACCGGGTCCCCTCCGCTCGTCGGCGGCCCTGGCGGGCGCCTTCGCCAGCGAGGACGTCCCGCGCCTGGAGGCCCCGACGGCCGAGCGGCTACTGCCCGCCGCGCGTGTCCCAGCCACCGCCGATGGGGCCGCCCCGGGGGCCGCCAGCGCCTCGCGGGTTCATGTCGTCGCGGCGCATCTCCTGATACTGCGTCATCTGCTCCGCGCTGAGCACCTTCTGCATCTCCGCGTCCGTCTGCTGGCGCAGGTCGCGCATCTGCTGGCGCATGTCACGCCCCGGCCGACCTCCCGCCATCGACGCCGCCAGCTCCTGGCGCCTGGCGTCCTCGGCCTGCATCGCCTTCGTCAGCGCCTGCTCCTGGCTGTAGTTGAGGCGCGCGTTGGTGATGAAGGTCTTGAGGCGCGCGGAGCGCTCGGACTCCGCCTGCGCGCGCATCTGGTCCACCTGCTGCTGCCACTGCTGACGCTGCTCGGTGCGCTGCTCGTCCTGCACCGTGCGCATCAGCTCCTTCAGCGACTGCCTCGCGCTGTCGTTGGTCAGCGCCTCGCCCACCATCACGCCGCGCAGCTCCTCGCGCAGCTTCGCGACCTCCGCCTCCAGGCCCGCGGGCGGAGGGCCGCCCGTGCCGGCCGAGGCCGTGCCGCCGCCCTGCTCGAAGGCCATCATCCGCCGGGACAGGAGCTGCACCGTCTCCTCCAGCGCCTTCACGCGGTTCTGGAGCGCCCGCACGTCCGCCGCCGAGTCCTGCACGCGGGGCGCCTCCTGGGGCACGGGGGCCTCCGACTTCCCGGGCCCCCACAGGGCCACGCCGAGCGCCAGCGAAGACAACCCCACCGATGCGATGCCGAGGATGCGATTCATGATGCTCTCCCTGACGGAACTCCCGGCCGCCTATTCGAACGCGCTCCCGGGCTCCGCGCTGCGCGCGCATCCTCCCACCCGCTCCCCGTCCAGGGAACCCTCGCGCGGCGTGCGCCTGCCTGCCGCCCCCCGTGCCGCGAGCGTTGACCTCCTCCAGCGGGACACGGAGAGTCCCCTGCCATGACGCTCCGTCCCATCACTGAAGTCGGCGCCGAGCTGGGGCTCGCGCCGGAAGATGTCCTCCCCTGGGGCCGCGACCGCGCCAAGGTGTCCCTGGACGCCCTGGGCCGCAGCACGCGTCAGGGCCGCATGGTGCTGGTGTCCGCCATCAACCCCACGCCCCCGGGCGAGGGCAAGACGACCATGTCGGTGGCGCTGGCCATGGGCCTGCGCAAGCGGGGCCGCAAGGCGGTGGCGGCGCTGCGCGAGCCGTCCCTGGGGCCCGTCTTCGGCGTGAAGGGCGGCGGCACCGGCGGCGGGCAGGCGAGCCTGGAGCCGGCGGCGGACATCAACCTGCACTTCACCGGCGACCTGCACGCCATCACCAGCGCGCACAACCTGCTGTCCGCGCTGGTGGACAACGCCGTGTACTACGGCCACCCGGTGGCGCTGGAGGGCACGCGGGTGCGCTGGCGGCGCGCGCTGGACATGAACGACCGGTTCCTGCGCAACGTCATCGTGGGGCTGGGCGGCAAGGCGCACGGCGTGCCGCGCGAGACGTCCTTCGACATCACGGCCGCCAGCGAGGTGATGGCCATCCTGGCGCTGGCGGAGAACCTGAAGGACCTGGAGGCGCGGCTGGGGCGCATCGTGGTGGGGCAGGCGCCGGACGGCTCGCCCGTGCGCGCGAACGACGTGAACGCGGCGGCGTCCATGGTGGCGCTGCTCAAGGACGCGCTGATGCCCAACCTGGCCCAGACGCGCGAGGGCGGACCGGCGCTCGTCCACGCGGGGCCGTTCGGCAACATCGCGCATGGGTGTTCGTCGGTGGTGGGCACGCGGATGGCGCTCGCGTACGCGGACGAGGTGGTGACGGAGGCGGGCTTCGGCTTCGACCTGGGCGCGGAGAAGTTCCTGGACATCAAGTGCCGGAGCGCGGGCGTGTGGCCCCGGGGCGTGATGCTGGTGGTGACGCTGCGCGCGCTCAAGCACCACGGCGGCGCGGCGGCCGCGCAGGTGGCGGAGCCGGACCGCGAGGCGCTGCTCAAGGGCTTCAACCACCTGGAGAAGCACCTGGAGTCGGTGGCGGCGTTCGGCCTGCCGGCGGTGCTGTGCGTGAACCGCTTCCCGCAGGACACGGAAGCCGAGCTGGACGAGCTGCGCGCGTTCGCGAAGGCGCGGGGCGTGGGCATCGCGGTGTGCGACGGCTTCAGCAGGGGCGGCGAGGGCTCGCTGGAGCTGGCGGACACGGTGCTGGCGATGCTCGACGCAACGGACGCGGCGCCGCCGAAGCCGCGCTTCCTCTACGCGCTGGAGCAGGCGCCGGAGGAGAAGATCCGCGCCATCGCGCGCGCGGTGTACGGCGCGGACGACGTGGCCTTCACGTCGGGGGCGCGCAAGGACCTGGAGACGGCGCGGGCGCTGGGCGGCGCGGGGCTGCCGGTGTGCATGGCGAAGACGCACCTGTCCCTGTCGGACGATCCGTCGAAGACGGGGCGGCCGCGAGGCTTCACGCTGACGGTGCGCGAGGTGCGCCTGTCCGCGGGAGCGGGCTTCCTGGTGGCGCTGACCGGAGAGCTGCTCACGATGCCGGGCCTGCCCCGCGAGCCCGCCGCCCGCCGCGTCACCGTCCACCCGGACGGCCGCATCACGGGCCTGATGCAGGGCGAGTGACGTCAGAGGGAGGGCCTAGCGTCTCCCGCCGTTCACCCGACGGGAGTTCGCGGCCCTGCCCCATCCGAAGTACGCCCAGCCCTGGCGCATCCACTTCTTCCAGCGCCACCCGGAGGACGACCCGGCGCGCACCGTGCCGGCTCGCGACTTCCTCGATGCCTGCCCGGACACGGTCAGCGCGAAGCTGCTCGCCGTCGTGAAGGCCGTGGCGGACGCGCCGCCGCCCGCCTTCAGCGGCGGGGGCAAGTGGGAGGCCATGCACGGCGCCATGGCGGGGCTCCACGAGGTTCGCGCGGATGGCAGGGGCCGCCGTCACTATCGCCTCTTCTGCGTCCTGGAGCGGGACGGTGAAGCGCTGGGACTTGGCGGCCCGAGCCTTGTCCTCCTCACGGGGCGGACGAAGGCATTCCGCACCGTGCTCTCGGAGACGGACTACGCGAAGGTCCGGGCGCTCCGGGACGAGTACCAGCGCCGTCGCCCCCGGAGCGTGTGGGCGGGCTGAGGCGCGTCCTACCTACGGCGGACGCGCGGAGCGGGAGCGCGAGGCCGCACGGCCTTGCGGCGAGAGGGAGCCGGCACGAGTTGCAGGCGGCAGCCCAGCGCGGCGGCCAGCTTCGTGACGGTCGACAGCGTGGGGTTCGCGGAAGGGGCCGTGAACAGGCGGCGCACGACCTCCGGCGGGGTCTCCGCCCTCCGGGCCAGGTCCGCCTTGCTCAATCCCGCCTCCTCGCGCCGCGCATCCAGGGCCCGGATCAGCCGGTCCGCGGCATCCACCTCCGCGCGAGCCCTCGCGTACGCCTCCGCGAAGGCCGGGCGCTTGAGCTTCTTCTCGAAGTAACGGTCGAATCCCGTCGGGGTCATGGCAGGGCTCCAGGCTCCAATCCAGGTCGTAGCTTACAAGTTACGCCTGACATCGGTATCCCGACAGTCCCCGCGCAACGCACGACGGGCCGCCCCGGTGACTCCGGAGCGGCCCGTGGGCCCTGCTGGACTCCGCCTTCGACGGCTAGACGCGGAAGGCGGTGGACAGCGCCTGGAGCTTGCCCAGGGACGTGTTGATCTGCCCCACCGCCTGCTCGGCGTTGGTGGTGGCCGCCACCACGTCGCTCATCATCTCCGACAGCTGCGTCACCACCTCCGTCATCTGCGTGATGCCCGCGTTCTGCTGCGTCACCGAGGCGACGATCTGCCGCGCCGCCTGGCTGCTCTCCTGCACCACCTGGGTGATGTCCTTCAGCGTCGTCGCGGACGAGAGCACCTGCTCGATGCCATCCTCCATCTTCTGGCTGTCCTCCTCCGCCATGCCCACCGTCTCGCGGATGGCCTGGTTGATCTCCAGGAGGATCTTCCCGATGCGCTGCGTGCTCTGCAGCGACTGGCTGCTCAGCGCCCGCATCTCCTTCGCCACCACCGCGAAGCCCCGGCCCTCCTCGCCCGCCCGCGCCGCCTCGATGGCCGCGTTCAACGCCAGCACGTTGGACTGGTCCGCCAGGTCCTTCACGCTGCCGATGATCTCCCCCGCGTGCACCGCCTGCTCGGACAGCACGCCGATGCTCCCCACCAGCGCGCCCACCCGCGCGCGGATCTGCTGCAACCCCTCCGCGCTGCGCTCGATGGACACCTGACCGGAGGCGCTGAACGCGTCCGCCTGCGCCGCCACCTTCAGCACCATCTCCGCGCGGCTGGCCGCCATGCCGGACGTCTGGGCGATCTCCGCGATGGTGGAGCTGGCCTCCGTGAGGCTGCGCGACTGGCTGGTCAGGAAGTTGAGCTGCTCGTGGCTCGCCACGTTCAGCCGCGCCGCCGCCGCCGTCAGCTCCGTCACCACCGCGTGCAGCGTGCCCGGCACCGAGCCCAGCCGCGTCATCAGCGTCTGGATGCTGCGCGCCAGCTCGCCCACCTCGTCCTGCGCGCTCGTGTCGATGTTCAGCGACAGGTCGCCCTCCCGCGCGATGCGCGTCGCCGTCGCCGTCAGCCGCGCCAGGGGCGTCGTCACCTCGCGCAGCAGCCACACCGTGGCCACCCCGAGCGCCCCGATGCACGCCACCGCCAGCACCAGCACCCACGTCAGCGTCGTGCCGTGCAGCGACGACACCTCCATGAAGGCCTCGCGCTGCGACGCCTCCTGCTGCGCCGTCACCCGCTCCAGGCCGTCGTGCACCACGCGGTAGGCGGGCTCCAGCTTCGCGAGCGCGGCCTCCGCGGCCGGATCACCGCTCGCCACCAGCGCCACCACCCGCGACGCCTCCTGCCAGTAGCGCGTGAAGGCCCCCTGCAGCGCCTCCACCTTCGAGCCGTCCACGTCCGGCAGCCCGCGCAGCGCCGCGAGCCCCTTCTGGAGCCCCGCCACCTGCGCGTCCAGCGTCTGCTGCTGCACCGCGTGCAGCGCCACCGCGTCACCCACGTCCTGGTGCAGCGCGGCGAACCCCGCGCGCGCGGTCTGCGCCAGGCTCACCGACGGCGCCAGGCTGGAGCCGATGCGCTCCGAGACGTCCCGCGTGCGCGCGCCCAGCACCACCGTCACCGCCACGATGACCACCAGGAACGCCGCCGCCACCGTCGGCAGCACCATCATCTTCTGCTTGAGCCTCAAGGCCATCGCACACCCCCTCGCGCGCCCATGTCACCCATCCCGATGAAGCGCGGTCCAACTCCCGCGCCGGGCCTGCTGCGCCAGCTCATGTCGCTCATCCTTCCGCGGCCCCCACGGGCTCTCCCGAGGGCCGGGGCTCCGTCAGACACGTAGGATAGACAACACCTCACCCCTCGACTCAAGCCCGCACCCCTTGAATTGTCCTGGAAACGGGTCGGTATTGCCCCGCAGGGTCACGCGGGACACTTCACCCTGTCAGGTGGGACTCGTGGCGAAGGACGCTTCACGTCTGCCGTGACAGCGCTCCGGGGCACCCGGGCGCGATCATTCCAACCCCTCAGGAGCCAGCCCACCTGGAGGGTCTATTCACTCCTGGTGAAGGTGGCGCGGCGCGCGGGGGCGGGCGCTCAGCGCGAGGGCTGGGGGAGGAAGGGCTCCACCTCGCGGCGGCAGGCGTCGTCGCACTCGGAGAAGCGGGAGAGGAACGCCGCGTGGTTCGCGCACTTCCTGGGCCAGCGCGAGGCGCCGCCGTCCACCAGGCACAGCAGGCGGAACTCCTCGCGGGTCTCCGTGAAGAGGGCCTCCCGCTGCGAGGGGGACATCGCGTCCAGCGCGCGGTTCTCCCCGCCCTGGAGCCAGATGAAGACGCCCACCATCACCAGGAAGACGAGGCCCAGCCAGGTGCCCTTGCGCAGCCAGATGCTGGGCGGTGGGGCCAGCTCCTTCGCGAAGATGTTCTTCTCCTCGCCCCCCGCGTCCGGAGGCGTCCCTTCGTTGCCCATGGGCTCCCTTCCATCCATGGCGCGTGCCAGCCGCACGGCCGTGCCGCAGCAGACACCAGCCCGCTCCACGTTGCACCTTGCAACCGCCGCCCCGGGCCCATCGTGCCGGGTGCGGTGCGGCCTCCATGGCTTGCGCCGCCCGGCATCCGACAGACGGGCCCGGCACACGGCGTGCTCCTAGACTGTGACCATGGAAGTGCGTGCCAGTGCCGAGGCGACGGAGCGCCCCATGCGGGTGCTCGTGGTGGACGACGAGCGAAACATCCGCCACACCCTGCGGGTGTGCCTGGAGGGCCTGGGCTGCGAGGTGCGCGAGGCCGCCACGCCGGAGGCCGCGCTCGCGGCGCTCGCCCAGGGGCCGGCGGACCTGGCGTTCGTGGACCTGCGGCTGGGCAACGCGTCCGGCCTGGAGCTGCTGCCCCGCCTGCTCGCCGAGTCCCCCGCGCTGGACGTCATCCTCATCACCGCCTACGCGACCTTCGACACGGCCGTGGAGGCGGTGAAGCGCGGCGCGCGCGACTACCTGCCCAAGCCGTTCACCCCCGCGCAGATCCGCCACGTCCTGGAGCGCGCGAAGGCGCAGCGGGAGCTGACCTCGCACCTGGGGGACCTGGAGGGGCAGCTGGCGCAGGCGGTGCCGGAGGCGACGCTGGAGACGGCGTCGCCGGCCATGCACGCGGCCATCGGCTTCATCCAGCGCGCGGCCGCGTCCGACGCGGCGGTGCTGCTGCGCGGGGAGAGCGGCACGGGCAAGGGGGTGCTCGCGCGGGCGCTGCACTCGATGAGCGCGCGGCGCAAGCGGCCCTTCGTCACCATCAACTGTCCCACGCTGTCCGAACAGCTGCTGGCGAGCGAGCTGTTCGGCCACGCGCGCGGCGCCTTCACGGGCGCGGTGAAGGACCAGCCGGGCCGCGTGGAGCAGGCGGAAGGCGGCACGCTCTTCCTGGACGAGGTGGCGGAGATGAGCCCCGCGCTCCAGGCGCAGCTCTTGCGCTTCCTCCAGGAGAAGCAGTTCGAGCGGCTGGGCGAGGGGCGCACGCGCAAGGCGGACGTGCGCGTGGTGGCGGCCACGCACCGCGACCTGGAGAAGGACGTGGCGGAGGGCCGCTTCCGCGAGGACCTGATGTACCGGTTGAACGTCCTGGAGGTGAAGCTTCCCGCCCTGCGCGAGCGGCCGGAGGACCTCCTCCCGCTGGCCCGCCGCTTCATCGCCTTCTTCGCGAAGGCCGCGCAGCGCCCCGCGCCGGAGCTGTCGCCCGCCACGGAGGCGATGCTGCGGGCCTACCCGTGGCCGGGCAACGTGCGCGAGCTGCGCAACGCGCTGGAGCGGGCGCTCATCGTGGGGGCGTCCGGCGTGGTGGAGCCGCAGGCGTTCCCGGAGCGCATCGCGTCCTCGGTGGGGCCGGGGGTGACCCTGGGCGGGCCGCACACGCTGGAGGCGGTGGAGCGCGAGCACATCTTGCGGGTGATGGCCTCCGCGCCGACGCTGGATGAAGCGGCCCGGCTGCTCGGCATCGACGCGTCCACGCTGTGGCGCAAGCGCAAGAAGTACGAAGCGGACGCGAAGCCGGAGACATGACGCGCGAGGCTGTGCGCCAGTGCATGCAGGCCCGGCACCGGAGGCCGGGGCGTGCAGGGGCGCTCGCCCTTCCGAGTGGATTGCACCCTTGCGCGCGCGTGCGAACCCTGGCCCGTCATGAACCTCATCGACGTGCTCATCCAGCAGCACCGCGACGCCGAGGCCCTCTTCGAGGCCTGGCGCCATGCGCCGGACGAAGAGAAGCGGGAGCTGTGCCTGCGCCTGGCCGAAACGCTCACCCTGCACAGCACCCTCGAGGAGCGCTGGGTGTACCCCATCGCGAGGACCGTCGTGGCGGGGCCCTGCATCGACTTCGCGGTGGAGGAGCACGGGGAGATGACCCAGCTGCTCTCCGAGCTGCTGCGCGTCCGCCACGACGCGCGCCGCCGCGAGGCCACGGTGCGGCAGCTGGAGGCGGTGGTGGCCCAGCACATGGCGGAGGAGGAGCGCGAGGTGCTCCCCCGCCTGCGCGGGATGGACGCGAGCGCGTTCGGCCCGTCCAGCGATGAAATCGTCCGCTCCGCGTCCGACGCGCGGAACGAGGCGATGCGGCAGCTGGAGGCCCCCGCGCCGGCGTGACCGCGGGCCTTCAGCCCTGCTCGGGCTGCGGCAGCGTGAACCAGAACGTGCTGCCCTGTCCGGGCGCGCTCACCACGCCCAGCTCGCCGCCGTGGGCCTGGACGATGTCGCGCGCGATGGACAGCCCCAGCCCCGCGCCTCCCGTCGGCGCGCCCGGGGCCCGGTAGAACCTCTCGAAGATGCGCGCCTGCTCCTGGGCGGGGATGCCCTCGCCGGTGTCGCGCACCTCGAAGCGCGCGTGGGTGCCTTCGCGCGACACGCGCACGGCCACCTCGCCGCCGCGCGGCGTGTGCTTCACGCCGTTGCCCACCAGGTTGCCCAGCACCAGTTGCAGCCGGTCCGGATCCACGCGCACCGTCTCCAGGTCCGGCGAGAGGAATCGCGACAGGCGCACGCCCCGGTCCTCCGCCAGCGCGCGCTGCGCGGCCAGCGCCTGCTCCACCAGCGCCTCCGCGCGCACCTCCCGCACGTCCAACTGGAGCCGCCCGGCCTGGATGCGCGACAGGTCCAGCAGGTCGTCCACGATGCCCTGCAACCGCTCGCAGTCCTCGCGCGCCGCGAAGAGCAGGTCCGCCTGCTTCTCCGTCACCTGCCCCACGACGCCCTCGGCCATCAGGTGGATGGCCATGCGCAGCGACGTGAGCGGCGTGCGGAACTCGTGCGCCACCGTGGCCACCAGGTCGTTCTTCAGCTCGTCGAAGCGACGCAGCCGCGTCACGTCCTGGAGGATGAGCGTGGCGCCCACCACGTCCCCCGTCTCCCCGTGCACCGGGCTGCCGCGCGGCAGGAGCCACCGGCCGCCCTCGGGCGACGCCTCCACCCGCACGGCCTCCTCGTAGCCCCGGGGCTGGTACGCGCCCCTCCCGCCCACGACGTGCGCGCGCACGCGCTCCAGCACGGCGCGCACCTCCGGCTCCACGCGGGCCAGCGCGTCCCCGCCCGCGTCCAGCCGCAGGCGCAGCACCTCCTCCGCCGCCGCGTTCACGTTGAGCAGCCCGCCGTCCGCGCCCAGCACCAGCACGGGGTCGGGCAGGCTGTCGATGGCCGCCTGGGACACCGCCTGCGCCTGGAGCAGCTCGCCCAGGCTGCTCTTGCGGTACTGCCCCAGCCGCTCCGCCATGGTGTTGAAGTCCCGCGCGAGCTGGGCGATTTCATCCCGCCCCTCCACCACCGCGCGCGCCTCCACGTCGCCCTGCCCCAGGCGGCGCACCGCCTGCGACAGCACGGACACCGGGCGCAGCGCGCGCTGCACCAGCGACGTGGTGAAGAACAGGCCGAAGCCCAGCGCCGCCACCACGGCCAGCACCATCAGCGTGTTCACCTGCCCGCTCTGCTGGCGCAGCCGGTCGTTCTTGCGCACCATCGCGTCCTGGTTCAGCGCGAGGACGGACGACGCCGCGGCCTTCGCCTCCTGGAAGGCCGGGGCGAGTGATTCGAAGTAGCGCGTGCGCGCGGCCTCCGCGTCACGCGCCTGGAGGAAGACCTCGAACTCCTCGCGGTACTCCGTCCACGCGGTGCGCAGCCGCCGCGTGGCCTCCGCCTCGCCGGGCTCGGTGATGTTGTGCTGCTGGACGCCCAGCTCCGCCTCCAGCGAGGGGCGCTGCGCGGCCTGCTGGGCGAGGCCCCGCTCGCGCTCACCCGCGATGATGAACAGCGCCGCGCTGTCCATGCGCTCCAGCTGCTCCGTGATGCGCTGGGTGGCGAGCACGCTGCGGTAGTTGTCCTCCAGCACCTGCTGGCCGGCGCGGCCCACGCGCGCCAGGGTGATGACGGCCGTGGCGCCCAGGAAGAGCAGCGCCAGCACCAGCGGCGCCTGGGCCAGCAGCAGCCGCGAGCGCAGCGTCATGGGCGCTTCTCCTCGTGGGACTCGAAGGACACGACGTGGATGTCGAAGCCCTCCCCTTCCCTCAGGAGGCGCGCGTCCGCGGTCAGCCCCAGCCGCTGGCGCCACCTCGCCTGGTGGGAGCGGCCGACGATGATGTGCCCCACGCCGTGCGCGCGGGCGAAGTCCAGCAGCGCCGCCACCGGGTCGCGGGAGCGCAGGCGCACCACCTCCGCGCCCAGCTCCTTCGCCTTCTCGATGTTCATCAGCAGGTGCCGCTGCGCCTCCGCGTCGATGAGGTTCGGCGCCTCGCGCGGCGTCTCCACGTACACCACGAACCAGTCCGTGTTGAGCCGGCCCGCCATGCGCGAGCCCCGGCGCAGCAGCGTCGCCGCGCGGGGCGGGTGGCTGGAGAGGGCCACCAGCACCCGACCCCACGCGCCGCCCTTCTGGGAGGCGTCCTCGCCCGCCAGGGCCTGCCGGCCCGCGGTGGCCCGGTCCAGGCTCTCCGCCACCTCGCGCAGGGCCAGCTCGCGCAGGGTGGAGAGGTTGTCGCCGGTGAAGAAGCGCTCCAGCGCGTGCGGCACCTTGTCCGGCGCGTAGATCTTCCCCGCCCTGAGCCGCTCGTGCAGGTCCTCCACCGCGAGGTCCAGGTTCACCACCTGGTCCGCCGTCTTGAGGAAGCTGTCCGGCAGCGTCTCCCGCACGGTGACGCCGGTGTTGCGCTCCACCAGGTCGTTGAGGCTCTCCAGGTGCTGCACGTTGAAGGCGCCAATGACGTTGATGCCCGCGGCCAGCAGCTCCTGCACGTCCTGGTAGCGCTTGCGGTGGCGGCACACCGGCGCGTTGGTGTGGGCCAGCTCGTCCACGATGGCCACCTGCGGCTTGCGTGCGAGGATGGCGTCCAGGTCCAGCTCCTCCACGGTGACGTCGCGGTACGTGATGCGCTGGCGGGGCACGACCTCCAGGCCCTCGACCAGGGCCTCCGTCTCCGGACGGCCGTGGGTCTCGATGAAGCCCAGCACCACGTCCACGCCGCGCGCCTTCAGCGCGTGCGCCTCCTCCAGCATGCGGAACGTCTTGCCCACGCCCGCCGCGAAGCCGATGTAGAGCTTCAGCCGGCCGCGGCGGCCGCGCTCCACCAGCTCCAGGAAGTCCTCCGCGCGCGGGCGCCGCGTCGTCATGTCAGGGCCTCGGGCCTGGCTCCACGGCCTCCGCGGGCGTGGGGGCGGGGGCGCCGAGCTGGCGGTCCATCGCCAGGTTCAACATCAGCACATTGATCCGGGGCTCGCCCAGCACGCCGAGCGTGCGGCCCTCCACGCGCGCTTGCACCAGCGCCTCCAGCCGCGCCGGCTCCACGCCGCGCGCCCTGGCCACGCGGGGCACCTGCCACAGCGCCGCCTCCGGCGACACGTGGGGATCCAGGCCGGAGCCCGTCGTGGAGACCAGCTCGCCGGGCACGGGCCCGGGGGCGTCCGGGTTCTCCTTGCGCAGCCGGTCCGCCTCCGCCACGGCGCGGTCGCGGAGCTTCTGGGAGGTGGGGCCCAGGTTGCTCCCACCCGAGGCCGCCCCGTCCCAGCCCGCACCCGCCGCTGACGGGCGCGGCTGGAAGTAGTCGGGCCGCGTGAAGCCCTGCCCGATGAGCTCGCTGCCCACCTCGCGGCCCCGGCCATCCCGCGCCAGCGACCCGTTGGCTTCATGGGGGAACAGCACCTGCGCCACGCCGGTGACGGCCAGGGGGTACAGCGCGCCCGTGAGGACCAGCGTGACGACGCTGGCGCGCAGGGCGGTGAAGAGCACGGAGACCATGGTGTCCGGGTTCCTTTCTCGCGGGCTCACGCCAGGCCCACGGTGGTGAGCACCACGTCGATGACCTTGATGCCCACGAACGGGACGATGACGCCGCCCACGCCGTAGAGCAGCAGGCTGCGGCGCAGGAGGGCCGCCGCGCCCAGCGGGCGGTAGCGCACGCCCCTCAGCGCCAGCGGGATGAGCGCCACGATGATGAGCGCGTTGAAGATGACGGCGGACAGGATGGCGCTGAAGGGCGACCTCAGCCCCATCACGTTGAGCGGGGCGATCTGCGGGAAGACGCCCATGAACAGCGCCGGGAGGATGGCGAAGTACTTCGCCACGTCGTTGGCGATGGAGAAGGTCGTCAGCGTGCCGCGCGTCATCAGCAACTGCTTGCCCACCTCCACCACCTCCAAGAGCTTGGTGGGGTTGGAGTCCAGGTCCACCATGTTGCCGGCCTCCTTCGCGGCCTGGGTGCCGGTGTTCATCGCCACGCCCACGTCCGCCTGGGCCAGCGCGGGCGCGTCGTTGGTGCCGTCGCCCGTCATGGCCACGAGCTTGCCCTTGCCCTGCTCCGCGCGGATGAGCGCGAGCTTGGCCTCCGGGGTGGCCTCCGCGAGGAAGTCGTCCACGCCGGCCTCCCGCGCGATGGCCGCCGCGGTGCGCGGGTTGTCGCCGGTGATCATCACC
The DNA here is from genome assembly GCA_023424585.1 of Pseudomonadota bacterium. Classification (GTDB taxonomy): domain Bacteria; phylum Myxococcota; class Myxococcia; order Myxococcales; family Myxococcaceae; genus Corallococcus. The sequence continues at coordinate 17,349 of JAFADT010000354.1, read as the reverse complement.
GTGCGGATGCCCATGGCGCGGAAGCGGTCGAAGCGCTCCTTGATGCCGCCCTTCACCACGTCCTTCAGGTGGATGATGCCCAGCACCCGCGCGCCGTCCGCCACGGCGAGCGGCGTGCCGCCCATGTCGCCGATGCGACCCGCCACCTGCGTCAGCGCCTCCGGCACCGCGCCGCCCTGCGCCTGCACGTGGCGGACGATGGCGTCCACCGCGCCCTTGCGGATGCCGCGCGGGCGCGGATCCACCAGGTCGCAGCCGCTCATGCGCGTCTGCGCGGTGAAGGGGACGAAGGTGGCCTGGTGCGCGCGCAGCTCGCGCGGACGCAGCTTGTACGTGTCCTTGACCAGCGTGACGACGGAGCGGCCCTCCGGGGTCTCGTCCGCGAGGCTCGCGAGCTGCGCGGCCTCCGCCAGCTCCTCCACGCGCACGCCCGGCATGGGCAGCAGCTCCGAGGCCATGCGGTTGCCCAGGGTGATGGTGCCCGTCTTGTCGAGCAGCAGCGTGTCCACGTCCCCCGCCGCCTCCACCGCGCGCCCGCTGAGCGCGAGCACGTTCTTGCGCAGCAGCCGGTCCATGCCGGCGATGCCGATGGCGCTCAGGAGGCCGCCGATGGTCGTGGGGATGAGGCACACCAGCAGCGCCACCACCGCCGTGCCGGACAGCGGCACGCCGGAGTACAGCGCCACGGGCACCAGCGTCACGCACGCCAGCAGGAACACCAGCGTCAGGCCCACCAGCAGGATGTGCAGGGCGATCTCGTTGGGCGTCTTCTTGCGCGCCGCGCCCTCCACCAGGCCGATCATCCGGTCGAGGAACGACTCGCCGGGGTCCACGCCGATGCGGATGACGATACGGTCGGACAGCACCTTCGTGCCGCCGGTGACGGCCGAGCGGTCGCCGCCGGACTCGCGGATGACGGGGGCGGACTCGCCGGTGACGGCGGACTCGTCCACGCTGGCGATGCCCTCGATGACCTCCCCGTCGCCGGGGATGACGTCGCCGACCTCGCAGACCACGCGGTCGCCCTTGCGCAGGGCGGGGGCGCCCACGCGCTCCTCGCGGCCGTCGTCGGTGAGGCGGCGGGCCTGGGTGTCCTGGCGCATGCGACGCAGCGCGCTCGCCTGGGCCTTGCCGCGCCCCTCCGCCACGGCCTCCGCGAAGTTGGCGAAGAGGACGGTGAACCACAGCCACAGCATCACCGACACGGTGAACCACATGGGCGCGCTGTCCGGCTGGCGGACCACCAGGTCCTTGAGGACGAACACGGTGGTGAGGAGGCTGCCGGCCCACACCACGAACATCACCGGGTTGCGGGCCACGTCGCGGGGGTGGAGCTTCTTGAGGCTCTCCCAGACGGCGGGCTTGAGCAGCGCCGGGTCGAGCAGCGACGCCTGCTGGTTGGCGGAGGCCATGGTCAGAACACCTTTCCGGCCGCGCCGAGGAAGTGCTCGACGACGGGGCCCAGGGACAGGACGGGGAAGAACGTCAGCGCGCCCACGATGACGACGACGCTCACGAGCAGGCCGGTGAAGAGGGCGCCCTGGGTGGGGAAGGTGCCCGGCCCGGGGGCCACGACCTTCTTGCCCACCAGCGACCCCGCGAGCGCCAGCACCGGCACCATCATCAGGAAGCGGCCAGCGAGCATGGCCATGCCCAGGCTGATGTTCCAGAACGGGGTGTTGGCGTTGAGGCCCGCGAAGGCGCTGCCGTTGTTGGCCACGCCGCTGGTGAACGCGTAGAGCAGCTCCGACAGGCCGTGGGGGCCCGCGTTGTTGAGGGACGACGTGCCCTGCGGGATCACGGCCGCCACGGCGGACAGGCCCAGGATGACCAGCGGGAAGATGAGCACGTAGAGCATGGCGAGCTTCATCTCTCGCGCTTCGATCTTCTTGCCGAGGAGCTCCGGGGTGCGGCCCACCATCAGGCCCGCGATGAACACGGCGAGCACCGCCATCACGAGGATGCCGTAGAGGCCCGCGCCGACGCCGCCGAAGATGACCTCGCCCAGCTGCATGTTGACCAGGGGCACCAGGCCGCCCAGCGGCGTGAAGCTGTCATGCATGGCGTTGACCGCGCCGCACGACGCGTCGGTGGTGACGGTGGCGAACAGCGCGGAGGCCGCGACGCCGAAGCGCGTCTCCTTGCCCTCCAGGTTCCCGACCTGGGCGACGCTCGCGGGGGCGAGCGCGGGGTTGGGCTGGGACTCGGCCGCGTAGCTCACGGCGGCGCCGGCGAAGAAGAGGACGGACATGGCGGCGAAGAGGGCCCAGCCCTGCTTCGTGTCGCCGGTCATCTTCCCGTAGGTGTACGTGAGGCCCGCGGGCAGCGCGAAGATGAGCAGCAATTGAACGAGGTTGGTGAGCGGCGTGGGGTTTTCGAAGGGGTGGGCGCTGTTGGCGTTGAAGAAGCCGCCGCCTTTGGTGCCCAGCAGCTTGATGGCCTCGTGCGAGGCCACGGGGCCGAAGGCGAGCGTCTGCTTCGCGCCCTCCAGGGTGGAGACCTGGTGGTACGGCGCCAGGCTCTGGAGCACGCCCTGGGACACGAGGAACAGGGCGGCGACGAAGCTCAGGGGCACGAGCACGTAGAGGGTGCCTCGCACCAGGTCCACCCAGAAGTTGCCCAGCGTCTTGCGGCCCTCCGGGCCCGCGCGGCGGGTGAGGCCGCGCGCCAGGGCGAGCGCGACGCCCAGGCCCGCGGCCGCGGACGTGAAGTTCTGCCACGTCAGCCCCAGCATCTGGGTGGCGTAGCTCATGGTGGATTCGCCCGCGTAGGACTGCCAGTTGGTGTTGGCGGTGAAGCTGGCGGCGGTGTTGAAGGCGAGCTCCGGGCCCACGGCGGGCAGCCCCTGGGGGTTGAACGGGAGCACGTGCTGGAGCCGCTGGAGCGCGTAGACGCCCAGCGCGCCGAGCAGGCTGAAGGAGAGCAGGGAGGCGGTGTACTGGACCCACGTCTGCTCCTGCTCGCGGCTCACGCCGCACAGGCGCAGCAGGGCCCGCTCGATGGGCCCGAGCACGCGAGGCAGGGGTTGGGTGTCGGCCTCGAAGACGCGGAAGAGGTAGCGACCCACGGGCTTCGTGAGCGCGAGGACGAGCACGAAGAACAACAGGGTCTGGAGCCAGCCGATGAGGGTCATGGCGGAGTCCTAGAAGCGCTCGGGCTGGAGCAGGGCGTAGACGAGATAGGCGGACAGCAGCACCGCGAGCGCGATGCCAGCGACGTATTCGAAGGTCATGACGGGGGACTCCTCACAGGCGCTCGCAGCCGTGGGTGTAGGCCGCGCAGAGCGCAAAGAAACCGATGGTCACCAGGATGAGGACGAGGTCCATGGGTGAAAGCTCCACTTCGGGGTTCAGAAGGCGGCGACCGCGCCGACCACGACCAGGGTCTGGTGTTGGCGCGGGAGGGGTGGCTGCCCTCCGCCGCGCGCCGGACCGTCGAAGACGTTCTGGGTCGAGTGGTCGTGGCGGGCCTCGGCCTTGAGGACGAGGTGTTCAGCGGGCTTCACTTCCAGGGTGAGCGTGCCCTCGGACAGGGTCTGCGCGGTGCCGCTGAGCAGGCCCTCCCGGTCGCGGTACACCTCCGCGCGCGCGGTCACGGCCACGGGCGCCGCGACCTGGACGCGCACGTTGGCGCCCGCCGCGTACCAGAGGGCGGCTGAGGTCCCCGGGCGGGCCTGCCGGCCCACGTCCGCGGTGACGGCGATGCTCACGGCGTCGGTGGCCTTCAGGGTGACGACGGTGTCCGCGAACAGGCGCAGGGCCTCCGTGTCGTCGGAGCCCTCGTTGCCCACGAAGGTGTTGAGGGACACGCCCAGCCGGTCGCTCGCGTAGGCGACCTGGGTGCCCAGGGCCTTGCCGCCGTTGTTGTCCCCGATGGTCTGCCAGCCATTGAGCAGGTGGAGCTGCGCGCTCCAGCGCGAATCGAAGCGCCAGGTGCCCTTGAGGCCTGTCTGGTAATAGGGCGAGAGCTCGCCCATCCACGAGCGGGTGTAGGTCCAGTTGAGCTGGGATTGGAAGGACTCGAAGCCGATGTGGCTGGGGTAGATGCCCGCCTCCAGGGTGAGCGGGCCGCGCGCGAAGGACAGCGAGGCCTGCTGCACGTAGCGCCAGACGTCCGGGCCGGTGGCGTCCGCCTCGGGCTCCGCGCGGTGCAGCACGTCGATGCCGGTGCCGAAGCCGAGCAGGACGCGGAAGCCCACGGGCTCCGGCGCCAGGTTCACGCCCAGCGACGCCAGGTTGACGGTGAGCTCGTCGTGCCGCCGGGCGGTGGTGCCGGTGCCCGGCAGGAAGCTCACGCCGCTGTCGGGGCGGTTGAGGTTGTAGGCGTAGCAGGCGTCCACGCCGCCCTCGACCTGGAGTCGGGAGAGCAGCGAGGGCGCCTCGGGCGAGGCCTGGGTCAGCAGCAGGTGAAGCAGGTGGGGAGCGAGGTCGGGAGCCATACCGGGCTCCCTCCATGAGCATCCGCCGTACCGGAGACGGCCTCCGTCAGGCCCAGGCGTTCCGAGGGGTTGCGGGGGCCCTCCTCCCGCCCGGCTTGCAATGTGCACGAACCGGCTTCGCGCACCCCTGCGAGGTGAAAGGAGGCGGCGGCGTTACAGTGGAGGGCGGAGGTGGTGGGCGTGCATCCGTACCGGCGGAGCGAGCGCATCCCATGCTGACGGGGCGTGAGTGCCCCTCCAGCAAGCTCCCCGCTGGCGCTTCGAACGGATGGGTGACAGCCACGCCGCGCACATGGCTGTCTTCATCAGCGCAATCCTCCCGGGAGAAAGGATTGGTGGATGGAACAAGGAAGGTCCTGGCGTTCGCTGTTCTGGACCACGGCCATCAACCACCTGCCCCAGCCCACCCACTCACGGACTGTGGGACACGGACGAGTCGCAGTCCGAGGTGCACCTGCCCGAGCAGGCGACCTGCCCGGGGTACGAGTCCAGGATGGCGCACTCGGTGCCTCCCGTGCAGGACACGAGCTCGGTGCAGACCCTGGAATCATCCACGCAGCGGGCCTTCGACACGCCGTCCAGCTTGAGCACGAGGCAGGACAGGTTCTGGGGACACGGGGGCAGGTCCACGCCGCACTCCTGCGCCAGGTCCAGCGACTGCCCCTCCCGCAGCTTCAGCCGCCCCTGCCCTCCTGCGTCGTTCGACCCACAGGCCGCGAGGGTCATCACCGTCAGACAACCGCCCAGCATCCGCATCCAGCGCATCGTGGCTCCTTGGGAGACGTGAAGCCTCATGCCCGGAGCAAGGCGTGGACCAGGGGAGCGTCGCAGGGATTTCGCGCGCTTGGCCGCGGCCGACTGCCTCGGAAATCTGATGCCACCTCGAATCCCTGGCGGCCCTGGGCTCAGCGAAACTCGTCCACGATGTACACGCCCGCGCGCGGTGAGTTGAGGATCGCCGTTCCTGGCTTGGACTCGGGTCGCTTGCGCAGCTGTCCGAAGCCGAGCCTCGCCACCGCGCAGATGGGCACGCGGTCCTTTCCCTTTAGAAACTGCGCCTCGTAGTAGCGGATGACGGGCTGCTCTCCACCCGTCCAGACGTGTCCGTAGAGGCGCATGGGCGCCTCCAACGTCCCAATGTCTTCATCGAGCACGCTCTCGATGGGCCCGTCGTGCAGCGTGATGTGCTCCGCGCGGCTCTGGTTCGCATCCAGTTGGACCCACGCGGCTTCACCCACATAGAGCTGCAAGTACCGCATCACTTCAAGCGACTTCTCCGGGCACTTTTCCGACATGGGCGTTCCATCCGCATGAAGGCGGACGTCGCCTGGGGGCGTCGCACAACCCAGATGAAGGCCCAGCAGGCCCATCCAGGCCACGAGCACATATCGACGCGAGGTCATGCGGCTGTTCCTACTTCCCGAGCAAGCTCGGGCTCAACTCAACAACCGCCTGCCGCAACCCATCGTGCCGGTACAGCTCCAGGAACAAGGAGGTCAGGGTCCCGCTGTCCACGAACGCGCTCCCGTCCACCACGAGCCCGATAACACCCGAGGTCCCAGGCGCAATCACCGCTGAGGATGACCGGACCGCCAGCGGACGCTCTCGCGTGTCCGACCTTCCCACAAGCCGCACGGAGCTCATGCTCCACGGGCGCCGAGCAGTCAGGTTCTTCACCTTGAACACGACCGCAGCCTTTCCCGTGCCCCGGTAGACGGTGCCATCCAGTGCCGTGTCGCCATCCGTGCCAGAGAAATGATCCGCGACGCCGAAAGGCGTCTGCGCCACCGCGCCCGTGGTCAGCAGGGCCGCCAGCGCATGGTCCTCGGAGACCTCCTCTTTGTGAAGACGCTCGTTCTCCGCGCGAAGAGTCCTGTTCTCCTTCTCCGAATCCACCAGCGCCGAAGCCATGGCCTCGTAGCTGTCCCGATCCTTGTAGACGTTCAGCTGCTGGTCCGCACTCCCATGCTCGCGCCGCCCCGGAGGCCGGAGGAGGAAGGGGACCTCCCGCGCATCCGACAAAGTGACGAGCAGGGAGAATCCCTCCTCCGGTGCCAGGTCTCGCCGTGGCTCCAGCACCACCTTCCGGCCCATGACGCCCACCGGTTCGAACCGCCCCTCTCCGCCCACCAGCCGGGCCCGGAGCGGCGCGAGGTCCTGCTCGAAGCGGAGGACTGTCACGACCTGCCCCTTCACATAGATGCGATGGGGCGCGGCCTCGGGTTGCTCGGGGAGGAAGAGCGTCCGGATGACAGCGTGCTCGTGCTCCTCCGCCACGGCAGCCCCGGCGAGCAACGTCCCGAGCAGCGCCCACGTCCCAGGTAGAGCGATTCGCATACAACCTGGGACATAGCATCCACCTCCCGGGAGTCCAAGCCGCGCTCAGGGCTCGAAGCGCGCGAGGAAGACCTTGTACTGGAGCGAGACGAAGAGCGTCTTCGGCGCCACCAACCCCGCCTGCGCGAACAGCGCGAACAGCGCCGCATCGGACTCGATGGGCTGCATCTTCGCCATGGCCTGCCCCCGGGCCTCCAACTTCTCCCGCGTCACGCCATACGCCCGCAGCCGCCGGAACTCGATTTTCGTCAACTCGGGGTCCTGGCCGATGCGACAGCCCAGAACCAGCGGCGACTCCGGCTTGAGCCTCCGCGTCACCTCGCGCAGTAGTTCGACGCGAGCCTCCTCCCCCTCCACGTGGTGCAGGACGCCCATCAACTGTGCGCCGTCGAACGGCGGTCCCTGCGGCAACGTCTGCAGCTCGCCTTCGTGCAACTGCGTGCGCGAGAGCAACCCTTCCTCCTCCAAACGCTTGCGTGCGACGGCGAGCATCGGCGCGGAGGGCTCCACGCCAGTGAAGCGCCAGCCCGGGACACCGAAGCGCAGGTAGGGCAGCAGCTCCGCGCCCGTGCCCAGGCCCACGTGGAGCAGGGACACCGTGTCCTGACCGTCCAGGTGGGCGGCCAGGGCACTGATGCCCAGCTCGTAGGCCGCTTGATAGCCGGCGAGGCTGACCGCAGCCTGGGCGTCGTAGTAAGGCGCGCGGTCAGCGCCAAAGCCATGCACGGGCGTGTGTGCGGAATGATCGTGGTTCATGACCGGAAGATGCGTCCGCCCCGCGCTGAATGGCAGAGCGGGGATTCAGACGGAGTCGGCGGATCTTTCGATTCCATGCCACACTCCTCATCCCCTACGAGGTCGAGGACCTCACCGGCGACCAACTTCCGGACAACAACGGAGTGCCCCCCACCTCTTTCCAGACGGTGCAGCGCCGAATGACATGAACCCACCGCACCAAGCGCTCGTGAAGAGTTGGAGAAGGAGCCTTCTCGACTGGGACCGCATGCCTTCGCGTCTCCTGCCTGCTCGATTTGCACGTTGGGCCAATCAGCAACCCACATGGCCATAGCGACAACGCACATGCCACCAGGAACGCGCCCCAATTGAAGGGAGGGTGGTGGCCGGATGAAGACCGCGCTGCTCTTACATCTAGGACAGACCGCTGACAGGTTCTTTCCTCTGGGATACCAGGTGCAGGAACACGCCAAACATTCATTCAGCGGTCGGAGAGGACCTCTGGGGATCGCCGGGAGGCGAAAGGCCGGGGCCTTCGGAATCTTAGGGGCCTGTACACCTTCGGCGCTCGAAATGAGCTTCGGAACCAAGGGAATCGGGTCCTATGGGCCTTCCACCGAGTCACGAACTCCTACTGTATCAAACACGCTTTTCCACGTGCCGATGCGACGTCCACCAGACGGGGCTACCTCTTGCACCACCTGCTTGGCGAGCCACGGGACATAGCCATCCCCGGTCCCACGACAGTGGGACTCGGGGCTTTGGGCGCCGGAAAGCTTCATCACCTACAAGCCTGACTCGCCTGCTCCCAAGCAGCATTTATCTCACGGCACTTCCTGGCCGCCAGATCCCGCAGCTCGTCCCCGAGATGAGCGACCTTGTCCGGATGATACTGGGCGATCAGGCGGTGATACGCGGCTCGGGCATCCTGGAGCGAGGAACTGACTTCGATGGACAGGACTTCCCAGTACCTGGACCCAACCACTGCGTAGGAATCCGTCGGAGAAGTCGTGGACGACGGCCTCTCTCGCTGCGCCGTCGAAACCCGAGCGCCACCGCCAGCAAGCGACTGGACCCTCAGCACATACGGGCCGACGCGGAGTTCATCGCCGAACGTCACCACAACCGGATGAGTGATCCGCACCCCGTTGAGCCACGTTCCATTGGTCGATCCTTCATCCATGACGACCGTGGCTCCAGCGATCGCCACCAACCGGCAATGCACTCCTGAAACGGTCCCATCACCAAGGTGCAGCTCACACGCATCGCTGCGACCCACGAAGATCTCCCGGGTCTCGAACGTTCCGCGCTTAGAGCGGGTGACTCCACGCTGTCCCACGACAATATCGAACATTTCTACCTCTAGGAATGATCCAACCAATCGTTCAGCTTCCCTTGGCACCAAACGCATGGCGTCGCGTTCGAAGCGCCCTTCAACGCCTGTAGGCCCTGGCTCTACTTCTTGTTGATGATCACTTCGGCGATCTGCACCGCGAGCTTCACCAGCTTGATCACGAGCTTGGGATTGATTTTCATGGCGTCCTCTTCCGATGCGCAGTGAGGTGGCGCCGCTTGAGCACCGCCTGACTGCTCCCTAAGCACGCGCTGTGCCGACAAACGCGTCGCACGCAGGTCCAATAGTTCCAGGCAGTTACAAGGCCCCTACTCACCTTCCCGCCCGTCACGTCGCGCCGACGATCAAAGCTGCTATCAATATTGACGGGGCCCTGACGGGGGTGGTTCGGCCAGCGGAGGTACCGCGCCGTTAGAACCTGGAACGGCCCTGAGTATCCCCACTCCACGGCCCGGGGACAAAGCAGTTGGGTTGCAGCTCCCCTAGACTTGAGCCACTCCATGACCCGTCGGGAACCCACACACAACTTTCGCCCGAATCGAGAAGGGCAAGCCCGCACCACGACTGAACGAGGCCACGCTTCCGACAAAACCCCTATCTACCGCGAACCCAAGGCATTCCGTGTTGAACGAGAGGGGATCGAGGACCTTCTTGTGCCTCTGTACCCGGACCGCTCATATGTCTTCGGGCGCGACCAGGCATCCACTGTCGTCTTTCCCCATGACGCCGTATCGCGACAGCACGGACGACTTTCCTTCCGTGAAGATGATCGCTGGGTCTACAGGGACCTGAACTCCAGGAACCGGAGCTTCCTCCTTGAGGAGGGACAAGAAGGGCAAGGTGACGCCCGGGAGTCCGCGCTGATCATCCCTTCCGCCCAGGATTACGTGGTGGAGGCCGGGCATACCATCCTGCTCGGGAACGGAAGGAGTCGCATTACACTCCTCGCGGAAGTGCCTCACGGACTCCTTGCCGGCCCGCATCCCAAGAAGACTCTTTCTCCTGCGGCAAAGCAGCTTGAGCTGGCGGTCAACATCGCTGCTCGGCATCAACTGCCCGCCTTCATCTTGGGAAGGTCTGGCACAGGGAAGACCCATCTTGCTCGGGAGATCCACACCCGGAGCAGAGCCACCGGCAACTTCGTCATCTTGAACTGTGGGCGACTTCCCACAGACAGCAACTCTCTTAGCAGTGAGTTGCTCGGACACGTCAAAGGGGCATTTACCGGGGCTGTCATGCCTCGGGTAGGGAAGTTCTTCAGCGCCAATGGAGGTACACTCTTTCTCGATGAAGTGGAGTTCCTGCCTCCGATCGCACAGGACTTCCTCATCGATGTCCTGGAAGGCTCCGGTAGCTTCGCCCCGTTGGGGGCACCTCCCGACTACCGAGAACCTCCGCCCCGCTTCAGGCTCATCTCCGCTTCAAAGACACCCTTGCAGGAGACCGACCTCCGCCACGACCTGGCCCAACGTCTCGCTGCAGGTGACGTCATCGTTCTTCCCGCCCTGGAGGAGCGACGCGAGGACATCCCAACGCTGGTTACCAGCTTCCTGCATCAGCTTGCCGTTGAGCAGCAGTACGACGCCGATCTTACGAGCGATGCACTGGCCTATCTGCAAAAAGCGGAATGGCCAGGGCAGATTCGAGAGCTTGAAGCGACCATCAAGGCGGTCGTCTCACGCGCGGTCGCGCAACGAGAAATCGATGGAGTAGGTGCAGCCAAGATGATGATCAGCCTTGATGCCGTCAAGGACTACCTCGCGAAGCGCGAGCAGGGGTTTGGGGCCCCCAGTAAGCTCTCTCGTGCGAGGACACATACGGCCCTCAGCGCAATCTCCGTCTCGCCGCCACGCAAGCGCCCAAGCGATTTGACCGAACAGGACATTACAGAGACGCTGCAGCGCACCCAGGGCAACAAGACCCGCGCGGCTGCAGAGCTTGGAATCGCCCTCAATACGCTCAAAGCTCGAATGCGTGCGCTCGGCATCGATTGAGATGGGGGGTAGCCCACTCGACGCCCCCCAAGGGCGCCGTTCACGAAGTCGCCTACTCCGGCACGAACCCGTCCCCCTCGCGCCGGAACACCGCGCCGACCGGCGCGTCCAGGATGGCGTCCAATTCCTTGCACCGCCCCAGCAACGACCGCAGCGGGACGATGACCGCGTTGGCCCTGTCCTTCATGTACTCCTCGGTCTCCAGGCCCGAGGTGAAGAGCCAGCCGCTGTCCTCCTCCGCCGCGGGCTTCGAGCGCTCCGCGAAGCGGATGGGCTCCCCACCCTCCGCGATGTAACGCGTGACGAGCGCCTTGCGCTGACGCAGCCGGAGGCGCCGTATCAGCTGCTGCCGCTCCTCCGTGCCCAGCTCCACCCGGACGCGCACCGTCCGCCCTTCCGCGTCCAGGTGCCGGCTCACCGTGAAGATGCCGTCCCCCCAGCGGTTTCCGCACCCCACCACGCGCGCGCCGTCGAGCACGAGCGAGGCCGCGTCCTCCTCGCTGGCGCGCAACGCGGCGTTCAGCTTCTCCAGGTTGCAGTGCGGCCGGTAGTCCACGCCCACCGCGAGCCCCTCCCGCTCGATGCGCTCCTGTAGCGGCGTCGCCTGCTCCCCCACCCGCTCCATGGGCAGATCCTTCCACCCATACAGCCCTTCGCCCAGGTCGCTCGCGCCCAGCTCCTTCGCGAGCCCCGGCGCGTCCGGGCCGTGAAACACATAATCCGCCAGCCCGTCCTCCGGCTCCCACATGCGGAACCGTCCCATCGGGCCCAGCCCGGTGAACAACAACTGACCGTGGTCCACCATCACCCCAGCCACCTGCTCCGACCGGACCGCCTCCGCCTGCTCGTCCACGACGATGTCGATGGACCGCCAACGCCCGCCGAACTCTCCCGGCGGCATGGGCACTCCCAGCACCTTCACCCCCCGGCCCACGGGCAGGTCCCCCGCCACCACCGCCCACAGGCCGTTGTACTTCACGACCCCCAATCCCTTTCCATGCTCCAGCGCGAGCCGCGCCCGCTCCGTGTGCGGGAGCCGCGCCGACAACACCTCCGCGCGCGCGTCGAAGCCCCGCTCCCGGGCGAACGACGCGAAGTGCGCCGCCGCGTCCGCCGGATCCGCCCGGTCGAAGAGGAAGCGCGGGTCGAACTCCCGGTCGTAGGCCCGGCCCGCCGCGTCCGCGTCCGGCCCGGTGATGCGCAGGTCATGCGCCGGCGGGTCCTTCTTCCGGGGCGACGCCGGCTCCGCGTCGTGCCGCCAGAAGCGCCCCAGGCCCGGGTCCAGGATGAGCAACACCCCCTCCGGCAGGTCGATGTCTCCCAACGCCACGGGCTTCGGTGTCTTCGCGGTTCGCGCCATGGACAGGACCCTACGCGACCGGGCGCCCCCTCGCGACGTGCCTCATGACGAACTGCCGGCCAGGCCCCCGCCCGGGCGGGGTGGCCTCGAACGCTGACGCCCCGAGGCATGGCGCGGGCCTATGCTCTCGCGCCATGCCGTCCCATCCCTATGTCGTGAGGCCCGTGCAGTCCCGCGAGGAGCTGGAGCAGGTGCTCGCCCTCCAGCGCCGCAACCTCGCGCCCGCGCTGCCCCCAGCGGAGCAGCAGGCCCAGGGCTTCGTCACCGTCCAGCATGACCTGCCCACGCTGGAGCGCATGCACGCGCTCAGCCCCAGCATCGTGGCCGTGCTGGGCTCCGAGGTGGTGGCTTACGCGCTGGTGATGCCCCGCGAGTGCCGCCCGTGGCTCCCCATCCTGGAGCCGATGTTCGCGCTCCTGGAGGGGCTCGAACACCGGGGCCGGCCGCTCAAGGACCAGCGCTTCTACGTGATGGGGCAGGTGTGCGTGGACAAGGCCCACCGGGGGAAGGGCCTGTTCGACGCGCTCTACCACCAGCACCGCGAACAGCTTCGCTCACGCTTCGACTGCGTCGTGACCGAGGTCTCGGTGCGCAACCCCCGCTCCCTGCGCGCGCACGCGCGGGTCGGGTTCGAGACCGTCCACACCTACCGCGACGCCAGCGACACCTGGGCCGTGGTGCTCTGGGACTGGGGCGCGGCCACGTCGCGCTGAAGCACGCTGTCCACGCTCACCGCGGGCGTCGGCCGGTTCGCCATCCGCTTGTGGTGCATGCCGGACAGCTTCAGCGCCAGCTCCGGCCCCGTGACGCCCTTGGGGATGTAGCCGTCCGCGCCGGACGCGCGCACCAGCTCGCGCAGCCGCGACTCGTCCATGGACGAGTACAGGATGAACAGCGTGTCCGGACCCGCGAACTGACGCACCACGCCCAGGATGCGATCGCCGCTCAGCGCGGGGATGTTCACGTCCAGGAGCACGATGTCCGGCTGCTCGGTCCGCAGCAGGTTGGCCACACCCAGCGCCGCGCGCGTCGTGACCACATCGAAGCCGTAGCGGCTGATGGACCGCTCCACCAGCTCCAGCACGAGTGGGTCATCATCCACCACAAGCGCCTTCAACTTGCCTTCTGCCATCGCGTCTCCGCCTTTCAGCACCTCGGGGGAAAGGTCTGAAGTGCATTACGTCCAGGTAGGCTGTGCAATATACGTCATAACTGTATTCGTGCACAATGCCCCTAGGCCTGAAGACCTGGGAGACCTGTACTCCGAGTACGAATGTCGGGTTTCCATGGCACGCGAAGACAGCCCACCGCACCTCTGCTCACTGGGGCAACTCCGACCTGTGCGAGTTACGCACAGTGAAAACTTGGGGCCTCCAGAAGCGTGGGAAACCGGACATTGCGGCGCTCGTTCGGCGTCTGGCCCCCCGGGGTGATGGAGGGCGCTCGGGGGCTTCACGCAAAGCCGTGCGCGGGTGCGCAGGCCGAGGCAGCTTTGGGGGATGGCTTCGGGAACCCCTGTCGACCCTGACTTCGATCTGCTGGTGGCGGTCCTGCCTCCGCCGCTCCAGGCGGCGGTGCGGACGCTGCCCCAGGCGGAGCTGCTGGAAGTGGTGATGGACCTGGGGCGGGCTCCGGAGGCGCGGCTGGTGCACGGCGTGGCGCGGCTGGCGGAGGCGCCGGTGGAGCAGGAGGCGCTCCAGGCGGTGCTCTCCCGCGTGGGCGAGGTGGGCGGTGACAACCGCGCGGGCATCGAGCGCACGCTCCACCGCGTCTCGGTCATCCGCAACCGTCAGGGCCGCGTGGTGGGGCTCACGCTTCGCGTGGGGCGCGCCATCCAGGGCACCATCGACATGCTGCGCGACCTGGTGGAGTCCGGGCGCAACCTGCTGCTGCTCGGGCGGCCCGGCGTGGGCAAGACGACGAAGCTGCGCGAGGTGGCGCGCGTGCTCGCGGACACGCTGGGCAAGCGCGTGATGGTGGTGGACACGTCCAACGAGATTGGCGGCGACGGGGACATCCCGCACCCGGGCATCGGCGGCGCGCGGCGCATGCAGGTGAGCCGGCCGGACCGCCAGCACGACGTGATGATCGAGGCGGTGGAGAACCACATGCCCGAGGCCATCGTGGTGGACGAGATCGGCACCGCCGCGGAGGCCGCCGCCGCGCGCACCATCGCGGAGCGCGGCGTGCAGTTGGTGGCCACGGCGCACGGCAACACACTGGAGAACCTGGTGTTGAACCCCACGCTGTCCGACCTGGTGGGCGGCGTGCAGACCGTCACGCTGAGCGACGACGAGGCCCGGCGCCGGGGCACGCAGAAGACCATCACGGAGCGCAAGGGCACGCCCACGTTCGACATCGTGGTGGAGATGGTGAGCCGCGACGAGGTGCGCGTGCACCGCGACACGGGCGGCGCGGTGGACCGGCTGCTCACAGGCGCGGAGGTGGGCGGTGAGAAGCGGCGGCAGCAGGGCGGCGCCGTGCACGTGGAGGCCGCGCCGGAGGTGGTGGAGGCCACTCCGCCGGGAGGCCACGTGCCCCGGGGGACGCCCGCGCTGGGAGCGCCCCGTCCCGGCCCCACGCGCATCGCCGCGCACTCGGTGAGCCGCGAGCTGCTGGAGCGCGTGCTGCGGGACCTGCCGGTGGAGGCCGTGGTGGTGGGCCGACCGGAGAACGCGGAGGTGGTGCTCACGCTGCGGAGCCGCGCGAACTCTCCTCGCCTGCGACGCGCGGCGGAGCGCGTGGGCGCGCGGGTGCTGGCCATCAAGCGCAACAGCGCCACGGAGATCCGCCGCGCGCTGCGCGCGGAGTTCCACCTGCTGGAGGGCGTGGATCCCGCGGACGTGCACGCCGCGGTCGCGGACGCGGAGGAGGGCATCCGGCGGGTGCTCGAGGAGGGCATCCACCTGCCGCTCGCGCCGCGCCCGTCGCGCCTGCGGAAGCTGCAGCACACCCTGGTCGTCAAGAACCACCTGGAGGCCGTGAGCGTGGGCAGCGAGCCCCTGCGCCACCTGGTCATCTACCCGCTGGGCACCGTCCTGCCAGAGGTGTCCGACAGCGCGCCGGAGGACGTGGACGCGCCAGCGCTGGAGGATGACGACCTGGAAGAGGATGCGCTGTCCGCGGACGAAGCGCTGGGTGATGACGAGGGCGCGGATCCGGAAGCCCCTGCTCCGGCAGAAGGCGACTCCGAACCCTCTCGGACCTGAGCCCGCCTCCTCCTCCGGAGGCGGACCGCGCGAACCGGTCCGACTGTCGGACAGGGTTGGGCCCGGTGCTGGGAGGAAGGTGGCTCGCACGAACCGGCCCGACTGTCGGACAGGGTTGGAGCATGGCCGGTGCGAGGCAGACAGACTGAACCGGTCCGACTGTCGGACAGGTTTGGAGCATGGCCGGTGCGAGGCAGACAACCTGAACCGGTCCGACTGTCGGACAGGTCTGGACTGGTCCGGTCGGAGGCGGCTCCTGCGAACCTGTCCGACTGTCGGACAGGTTTGGAACGGTCCGGTCGGAGGCGGCTCCTGCGAACCGGCCCGACTGTCGGACAGGTTTGGAACGGTCGGGCCCGGACAGGGCCGCCCTTCAGTGCGCAGCGTGCTGCACACGCGGGCTGGGGTCATGGGCGCCCCTTTCCCTGGCGATTCGCGGGGTTGAGAGGGGCATGACGGTTGCTGAAGGCCCTGGGCACGGTCCCTCGCGATGGCGCGGGGGAGCCGCACCCGTCTTTCCGGAGCCCTTCATGCGCCGCATCGCCTGCCTTGCTCTCGCCGCCCTTGCCACCACCGCCTGCGGGGACAACCTGCCCACGAAGGAGGAGATCGACGACGCGACGGCCCGCGTGGAGCGCCTCGCGGCCTCCACGCACCAGGTGCGCGGCGCGCTGGAGCTGCTGGGTCTGATGCCCGTCTATACGTGCGGCGAGCCCCGGCGCTCGTTCCTGAACCACGCCGTGGAGGGGCTGTCCTCCACGGTGGCCTGCGCGACCGCCCGCGTGGAGGCCGTGGACGCCGTCACCGACGCCGTCGTCGTGTCCTTCCCCTCCAGCGGCTGTGACGTGCACGGCCTGCGCTTCACCGGGCGCGCGGTGCTGGCGTACCGCGGCGGCGAGGACCTGATGGAGATGAGCGCGGACCTGCGCGAGCTGGCCGTGGACGGCCGGGCGCTCCAGGCCAAGGTCGGCTACGGCACCTGCTCGGACGAGACGCGCCTGTTCGCGAACGTCGAGGGCCAGGTGCCGGGCCGCGAGGAGCACACCTTTCACATCAACAGCAGCGTGGGCAAACGCGATGGGCTGCCCATCATCGGCGGCACGACGCTCGTGTTCGACGGTCCGGGCGAGCTGACGGGACCGAACGGCACGGACCGCATCACGCTCACGTCGCTGCTCTACGAGGTGGGCAACTACCTGCCCAAGGAAGGCACGGCCCTCGTGGAGACGGCGAACGGGCACCGCCTGAGCCTCGCGTTCCAGCCCGTGCTGTGGCGCGTGGGCAAGGTGGAGGTCACCGTGGACGACAAGGACCCGGTGACCGTGCCCGTCGTGCGCTGAGGCCTACTCCTGGAAGGACCGGGTGAGCCGGGCGATGGCGCCCGGCAGCCCGCGCACGCGCAGCCGGCTGCCCGTCTCGTCATAGGCCTGGGAGACCACGGTGGTGTGCTCGTACACCTCGCCGATGCGGGCCTGCCGCGCGTAGGGGATCACCAGGTCCGCCTCCACCATGGAGGCCTCGAAGAAGGCGATGATCTCCCGGCGCAGCAGGGCCACGTCGTCCGGCCGGTGCGCGGACAGGAAGATGGCTTCGGGGTGCTCGGCCCGGAGCGCGTCCTGGGCCGCCGCGTCCAGCCGGTCCACCTTGTTGAAGAGCAGCTTGCCCGGCACGACGTCCGCGCCAATCTCGCGGAGCACCGTGCGGGTGACCTCCAGCTGCGCGGCCCAGGTGGGGTCGGACGCGTCCACCACGTAGAGCAGCAGTGAGGCCTCCAGCGCCTCGTCCAGCGTGGAGCGGAAGGACGCCACCAGGTCGTGCGGCAGCTTCTGGATGAAGCCCACCGTGTCCGAGACGAGGATGCGCGGCCGGGTCTCCGGCTGCATCGCGCGCACCGTCGTGTCGAGCGTGGCGAAGAGCTGATC
>JAFADT010000297.1 GCA_023424585.1 Pseudomonadota bacterium | reverse complement strand
GGAGTCGAGGTCCGCGTGACGCTGGAGAAGCTGGAGATCTCGCTGGCCGGCAGAGTGTTCAGCGAGCATCGGCCGGACGGACGCGAGGCACTCCCGAACGGCACCCGTGACGTCGCCATAAATTTTCGACTCGCCCCAGTAGAGGAGGAGCTTTCCAGTTGCGGTATCGACACCCGCATGCAGGCCATCCGCACCGTGGACGTGCATCCTAGTGTTGGTCTTAAGGCTCATCTTGCAAATGAGCTGTGGGAGTTGGAGGACTTTCTCTGCAAGGGCGAACAGCAGCAGCTCTCCTCCTTCGCCGCTCTGATCAAGGTCCGTGAATAGACTCTTGGCTTCTTCCGCAAGGCGCATGAGCTTCTGCGTCGAACGGGTTCGCTCGAATTCCTCGGCGGCTTCGCGGATCCGGCTGCGGGGGATTGCGTAGTCAAGAACGTGTTCCGCGACGACTTTCACTAGGTCCTGGATCCGCGGTCGTCCGTTCCCATCGAGCTTCAGGCAGTGGCAATGAGCAGTGACCTGGGTGCCGTCGACGATTACGTGGCTTTCCACATCCTGAAGGAGCCCCGCGAGCGCAGTAGGCGTGCCTCGTGCAAGGCGCTTCAGTGCTTCCTCTAAGGGCTCTGGTGGTGCGACCGTCGTAGTGGCCGACGCGTTATCGGGCGGCGTCACGGCAGGCCCTGTCGCATCAACGCTAGTGGTCATGCTTGGCCTCCCCCAATGTGGAGCGTGGCGAAGCCCGGCTCGTTGAACTTCTCGTGCAGTGCGAGCAGTTCCTCGGCACGACTAACTGGTTTCGGCCGCCCATGTGTCCGACAGCTGCGAACCTTCAGTGCTCTCGCTAGAAACGTCGAAGCTCCTGCGATGTTCATCGCTAGGCGCGCGAAAAGCAAAAAGGCCCTGCCGGGTTAGGGCAGGGCCTTCTTTTTTGCTCCCCGACGTGGACTCGAACCACGGACATGGTGATTAACAGTCACCCGCTCTACCAGCTGAGCTATCGGGGAAGATGTCCCGTCGCGGCGGTGCGTTGCCGTGACGGATGCGACTTCTAGAGAACCGAGCCTGCCCTGTCAACTGTCCTGTTCGATCCGATCTCCCGGCTTACTTCGCAGCCCTGGTCCGCCCTTCAGGGCCTGAGCTCCGTCGTGTCCGATGCGCTTGCTCGCGTCCTCTCGGGCGACCCCGCCGAGCGCGTCCTCGACCGGACCCTGCGTGCCCACCGCGACCTGTCCCGCGAGGGGCGCCAGGCGCTGAAGGAGGCCGTCTTCAACGTGGGCCTCTGGCGCCGCCGCCTGGGGTTCCTCCTGGACTCGCCGGACGCGCCTCCCTCCGCGCTCCTCTTCGCGCTCATGCATGGCCTGGTGGGCGTTCCCGCCTCGGACGCCGCGTCGTGGGCGGGGCTTGCGGCTCCGGTGCCTCTGCGGACCGAAACGCCCCCGTCGCTCGCGCTCCGGGCCTCACTGCCGGACTGGCTCGCGGACCACTTCTCCCGTGAGCTGGGGACGGAGGCGGAGGACTTCTGCGCGCACCTCAACGTCCCGGGCCCCATCACGCTCCGGGTGAACCCCGCCCGCCTCTCCCGGGAGGCCCTCGCCGCGCGCCTGGCCTCCGAGGGCGTCTCGACCCGCCCTGGCGCCTGGAGCCCGCTGGCCCTTCATGTCGAGGGGCCCCGGCCGAACCTCTACGCCCTGTCGTCCCTCCGTGAAGGCCTGTTCGAGGTCCAGGACGAGGGCAGCCAGCTCCTGGGGCTCCTCGTGGAGGCCCGCCCCGGGGAGACCGTGGTCGACCTCTGCGCCGGGGCAGGGGGCAAGACGCTCCAACTGGGCGCGGCCATGAGGGACTCCGGCCGGCTGCTGGCCTACGACCCGGATGCGGAACGGCTGGACCGGCTCCAGCAACGCGCCTCCCGCGCCGCCCTCACCCGCGTCCAGGTGCTCCGGACGCCTCCGTCACCCGGCCTCGACGCCGACCGCGTCCTCGCGGATGTGCCCTGCTCCGAGCTGGGCTCGCTCCGCCGGGGGCCGGATCTCCGCTTCCGGCTCACCCCGGACTCGCTCTCCCGGTTCACCGCCGTCCAGCGGGACATCCTCGCCCGGGCCGCGGACGTGGTGCGCCCCGGCGGCCGGGTCGTCTACGCGACTTGCACCGTCAACCGCGCGGAGAACCAGGACGTGGTCGTGGACTTCCTCCGCTCCCATCCCGACTTCCACGCGGTACGGCCGTGCGCCGGATGGCTTCCGGACGCGTGCCTCCAGGACGGGTTCCTCTTCGTCACCCCACACCGGCACGGCACGGACGGGTTCTTCGCGGCCGTCCTCGAGCGCGACCCGAAGGGGTAGGGCAGCCAGCGGGCGGACGAGCGCTCCAGGGGGCCTCGTGCCTCCGTCCCGCGGTACTCAACGCTTCGGGCCCCGGGCTCCCTGAAACACCGCGTGGCCCTGGCACCGGGTGCTATGAAGCGCTGCGTGCGTTGGCTCAAGCCCCTTCCGCTCCGTCCCCGCGACACGGTGCAGGTCGTCGCCCCCGCGGGCCCCTTCGAACAGGCCCCCTTCGAGGCCGGCCTGCGCATCCTCTCCGAGCGCTACACCCCCGTCGTCCGACCCGACATCGGCGCCTCGCATCGCTACCTCGCCGGCGACGACGCCCGCCGCCAGGAGGAGCTGTCCCACGCGCTCCTCGACCGCTCCACCCGCGCCATCTTCTGCGCCCGCGGCGGCTATGGCAGCGCGCGCCTCCTGCCGGAGCTGCCGCTCGACAAGGCCGGCCCCGTCTCCTTCACCGGCTTCTCCGACCTCACGTCCATCCACTGCGCGCTCCAGGCCCTGCACCGCGTGTCCTTCCACGCGCCCGTCCTCACGCAGCTGGGCCGCCAGTCGTCGCAGGTCCACGACGCCTTCTTCCGCCTGCTCGAATCCCCGGAGGCCCCGCCGCCCCTCACCGGCAACGCCACCTACGTCCCCGGCTCCGCCGAGGGCGTCCTCGTGGGCGGCAACCTGTCCGTCTTCTCCCGGCTCCTGGGCACGCCGTACCTGCCGCCGCTCGACGGCGCCGTGCTCCTCCTGGAGGACGTCACCGAGCGCCCCTACCGCATCGACCGCATGTGGACCCACCTGCGGCTCGCCGGTGTCTTCTCCCGCGTGCGCGGCATCGTCCTGGGAGACTTCACCGCCTGCGAGGAGCGGGACGCGAGCTACTCCAGCGCGGACGTGCTCCGCGAGCTGGCGCGCGACGCGAAGCTGCCGTGCGCCGCGGGCTTCCCCATCGGCCATGGCCCCATCCACTTCCCCGTCGCCCTGGGCACCCACGTGCGCCTGGACGCGGATGCCGCGCGCCTCACGTTCCTCGAAGGCGCGGTGAGCCCCGGATGAGCCAGCACCCCATCGCCAACCTCCAGGCCGTGCTCGACGACGGCGTGGCGCTGGGCATCTTCCCCGCCGCCCAGGCCGTGGTGCTCCACAAGGGCGTGCAGGTCTTCGGCGGCGTCGCCGGCGGCGTGAAGGGCGACACGCGCTTCGACCTCGCGTCCCTCACCAAGGTCCTGTCCACCACCGCGCTCTTCCTGCGCCTGTGGACCGAGGGCAAGGTGGGCCCGGACACGCTCGTGTCCCGCTACTTCCCCGGCTCGCCCGCGGGCGACGCGGGTGTCACAGTCGCGGACCTGCTCTACCACCGCTCCGGCCTGCCCCCCTTCGTCCCGTTCTTCGCGGACGCCCTCAAGGCCCACCCGGAGCTGCTCGACGCCGCCTGCCCCGCGTCCGTCCGCGCCCAGGTCCACGCGGACGTCCTCCACGCCGCCGCCGCCACGCCGCTCGACGCGCCCGTGCGCTCGAAGTCCGCGTACAGCGACGTGGGCTTCATCCTCCTCGGCGACATCCTCGCCCGCGCCGGCGGCGCCCCGCTGGACGTGCTCTTCCACCGCCACGTCGCGGAGCCGCTGGACCTCCAGGCCCGCTTCCACCGCCTCACCGACTTCCCCGCCGACGGCGCCACCGCCCCCACCGGCGCCATGCGCCCCCGCGAGCCCGCCCCCGGCCAGGAGTCGCTGTGGAAGGACGTGCCGTCCCAGCCGTCCCGCCCGGGTGAGGTGGACGACGACAACGCCTGGGTGCTGGACGGCGTCGCCGGACACGCGGGCCTCTTCGGCACCGCCGTGGACGTGGCCCGCTTCGGCCAGGCCGTGCTGGAGGGCGCCGCGGGCCGGCACTCCGCGATCGCCCCCGGGCCCCTGTGGCACCGCGCGCTCGCCACCGACCCGCTGGTGGAGGGCAGCACGCGCTCCATGGGCTTCGACTCGCCGTCGAAGGGGTACTCCAGCGCGGGCCGCTTCATCGGCGACACGCCGCCAGGCGCGGTGGGCCACCTGGGCTTCACCGGCACCAGCCTCTGGGTGGACCTGAGGCGCTCGCTCGTCGTCGCGCTCATCACCAACCGCGTGGCCCAGGGCCGTCAGGACCTGCGCATCCGCGACTTCCGCCCCGCCTTCCACGAGCTCGTCGTGGAGGCGCTCGACCTCCACGTCCTCCCCTGAGGAAACCGCAGCATGGCTGACGACAACGGCAACGTCCTCGACACCCTCGACCCGAAGTCCGTGCGCCGCATCCACCTGGTGGGCGTGGCCGGCACGGGCATGGGCTCCTTCGCCGGCATGCTCAAGGCCGCCGGCTACGACGTCACCGGCAGCGACGAGAACGTCTACCCGCCCATGAGCGACATGCTCCGGACGTGGGGCATCCCCGTCAGCACGCCCTACGCGCCCGCCAACCTGGACGCCGCGAAGCCGGACCTGGTCATCATCGGCAACGTCATCCGCCGCGTGAACCCGGAGGCCACCGCCGTGCGCGAGCGGGGCCTCAAGCAGATGAGCTTCCCCGCCGCCCTGGGTGCGCTCTTCCTGGACCGCTCGCACTCCGTCGTCGTCGCCGGCACGCACGGGAAGACGACGACGTCCTCGCTCATGGCCCACGTGCTGGTGGCCGCGGGCCGGGACCCCAGCTTCCTCGTGGGCGGCGTCACCCAGAACTACTCAGGCAACTACCGCGTGGGGACGGGCCCGCACTTCGTCGTCGAGGGCGATGAGTACGACACCGCCTACTGGGACAAGGGCTCCAAGTTCCTCCACTACCGCCCGCGCACCGCCATCATCACCAGCGTGGAGTTCGACCACGCGGACATCTTCCGCGACCTGCCCCACTACGAGGCCACCTTCGAGAAGTTCGTGCGCCTGGTGCCCACGGACGGCCAGCTCGTCGTCTGCGCCGCGTACCCCAACGCCGTGCGCATCGCGCGCGGCGGCGCCGCACCCGTCCACACCTACGTGGCCCGGGAGGGCGCGGACGCGGACTACACGCCGAGGCAGCTCTCCTTCGGCCCGGAGGGCGCGCGCTTCAACGTCATCGAGAGGGGTCAGGACCTGGGCACCGTGACGCTGCCCCTGTCCGGCGCGCACAACGTGGAGAACGCGCTCGCGGTCATCGCCGCCGCGCGCGGCCTGGGCCTCACCTTCGCCGAAATCCAGCAGGGCCTGTCCTCCTTCCAGGGCGTGAAGCGCCGGCAGGAGGTGCGCGGCGAGGTGGACGGCGTGCTCGTGGTGGATGACTTCGCGCACCACCCCACCGCTGTGCGGGAGACCATCGCCGCCATCCGCCACCGCTACCCGGACCGGCGCCTGTGGGCCATCTTCGAGCCGCGCTCCAACACCAGCCGCCGCAACATCCACCAGGAGGACTACGCGCACGCCTTCCCCGGCGCCGCGCGCGCCAGCCTCAAGGTGCCCGAGCGCCACGACAAGGTGCCCGAGGGCGAGGAGCTCAACGTCCCCAGGCTCATCGAGGCGCTGAAGGGCCAGGGCATCGCCGCGGACGGCGCCACCGAGGTGCAGACGCTGGTGGACCGCGTCGCGTCCGAGGCGAAGGCCGGTGACGTGCTGCTCGTCATGAGCAACGGCTCCTTCGGGGGCTTCATCGACAAACTGCTCACCGCCCTGAAGGCCCGGGCGGGGAAGGGAGCCTGAAGCCATGCGCCGTCCGTTCCTCCTCTCGCTGGGAGCCCTGGCGTTCGCCCTGGGCTGCGCCGCGGCGCCCTCCTCATCGCTGCCCCCGCTCACGGACCGCACCCGCGACGCTCCGCGCTCCAGCGCCTCCGCCCTGCGGTCGTCACAGCAGAACCCGGGGCAGCCGCTGGCCTTCCAGGTGAAGCGCTACCCGGACAACTCGACGTATGACCTGAAGAGCGACCGGGGACAGGTCGTCCTCTTGGACGTGTGGGCCACGTGGTGCGAGCCCTGCAAGGACGCGCTGCCCATGTACGCGCAGCTCCAGAAGGAGTACGGCGCGCGGGGCTTCAAGGCCTACGCGCTCAACGTGGACGAGGACGTGCGCGCCATCCCGCCCTTCCTGGAGGAGGCGAAGGTGGAGCTGCCCGTCCTCCTGGACGCCAACGCGCTGGTGTCCGAGCGCCTGCTGAAGGTGCGGCTGATGCCCACCACCTTCCTGATTGACCGCAAGGGCGTCATCCGCCACGTGCACGAGGGCTTCGCCGAGGAGTTCCTCCAGCAGTTCCAGACGGAGATCGAGCAGCTGCTCGCCGAGCCCGCCTCCTAGCGCGCACCCGAGGGACACGCACCCATGGCCCACGAACCGGAAACGCCCGCCGCGCTGCGCCGCACCGCGGAGGAGGGCGCCCGCATGGCCGGGCGCATCCTCCGCGAGCGCTTCCCGCAGCACCGCACCATCGAGTTCAAGGGCGGCATCGACCTGGTGACGGACGCGGACCGCGCCTCCGAGGAGGCGCTGCTGGACTTCCTCCGGGCGCGCTACCCGCGCCACGCCGTCCTCGCGGAGGAGAGCGGCGCGACGCAGGGCAGCGACACCTTCCGCTGGGTGGTGGATCCGCTGGACGGCACCACCAACTACTCGCACCGGGTGCCGCACTTCTGCGTCAGCGTGGCGGTGGAGGGGCCGGAGGGCACCGTGGCGGGCGCCGTCTACGACCCCATGCGCGACGAGCTCTTCTCCGCCGCGAAGGGCGAGGGCGCCACGCTCAACGGCGTGCCCCTGAAGGCCAGCCCCACGGACACGCTGGAGCGGGCGCTCCTGTGCACGGGCTTCCCCTACGACGTGCGCGAGCGCCCGGACCTGCCCGTGGGCCTCTTCTCCCAGCTCATCCTCCTGGCGCAGGGCATGCGCCGCACCGGCAGCGCCGCGCTGGACCTGGCGTACGTCGCGGCCGGCCGCTTCGACGGCTACTTCGAGTTCGGCCTCAAGCCCTGGGACATCGCCGCGGGCGGCCTGCTGGTGGCGGAGGCCGGCGGCGTCATCGTGCACATCGACGGGCGGCCCTTCGACGTGCGCAAGGGCGACGTGCTCGCGAGCGGCGCGAACCTGGCGCCCCTGCTCATGGCCCAGGCGAAGCGCTTCCTGGACGAGATCGGCTGGACGTCGCGCGACTAGAAGAAGCTCTCCGGCACGAAGACGATGTCGCCGGCCTGGAGCAGGAAGTTGCGCTCGCGGCCCACCCCGATGTCCTCCACGGGCACGCGAATCTTGCGCTCCTGCCCGTCCACCACGCGCGTGACGAGCGTGTTGTTCTTCGCCGCCAGCTTGGTGAAGCCCCCCGCCAGCGTGATGGCCTGGATGATGGACACCTCGCCGGTGACGGGGAAGGTGCCGGGCTTCTGCACCTCGCCGAAGACGAAGATCTTCTGCGAGTTGTACTCCCGCACCAGCACCGACACCTGCGGGCGGCGCAGGTAGCGCGCCAGGCAGTCGCGCAGCGCGTCCGCCGCGGCGCTGGCGGTGCGGCCGGACAGCGCCACCTTGCCGCACAGGGGATAGTCGATGGTGCCCTCCGGCGACACGCGCCAGGTGCCGGAGTGCTCGGGCTCCTGGAAGACGCGCACCTCCACCACGTCACCGGGGCCCAGGTTGCCGCCGGACGTCGCCGCGGCCTCCGTGGACGCGGCCGGCGTGGGCGGAGGGGGCGGCGGGCGCGTGTCCGCGTGACACGCCGACAGCACCGCCAGGAGGAGGACCGGGAGGACGACGCGGGGCCGCGAGGGACGCATGGGCGCGGAAGAGGGCCTCAGTAGGAGACGGACACCCGCGCGTAGCCTTCGTGGCGGGTGTAGTTGAGGCCGGCGGCGCCCAGCGACGAAGAGCGGGTGCCCAGCATGTAGCCCACCGCGCCCACCAGCCAGGGGCGGATCTGGTACTCGGGCCCCAGGTCCAGCGTCAGCAGCGTGTCGCCGCGGCCGCCCGCGAAGGAGAGGAAGTCCAGCGCGCCCATGGCGTGCAGCGCGAGCTTGCTGCCCATGACGGAACGTCCTTCCGCGTAGACGCGGTCGTCCCGGAAGGTGCCGTAGGAGGCCACCGGCTCGAAGGCGCGCAGGTAGCCGCCCTTCACGGTGAGCGACGGGCCCCAGAGGTACGTGCCCTCGACCTGGCCCACCGCCGTGCCGCCGCCGCTCGAGCCCAGGTTCTGGCTCCAGCCGGCCTTCGCCGTCAGGGTGATGCGCGGGGACACGAGGCCGGACACGCCCGCCATGGCGTGCAGGATGGCCGCGCCCGGCGTGGTGGTGTCGTTGAAGTAGCCCCGGTACTCCAGGCCGGTGTCCACCACCACCGCCGTCTTGGGCAGGAAGCGCCAGCGGCCCTCCGCGCCCAGCCGCAGGTTGCCGTAGTTGAACTGGCTGGCGGCCAGCGGATCGCAGGCGGCGTCGGTGCAGCCCACGGGCGTCACGCCGCCCAGGGGCTCGAAGAACTCCATCGCGTACGCCAGCGACGGCGTCACCTCCAGCGCGCCGCCGCCGGGCTTCCACTGCGCCTTCACGCGCGCCTCGTTGAAGAGGCTGAGGACGCCCGCGCCCAGCGCCGCCGTGCGCGTGCGGTCCGAGCGCGTCAGCTCGTCGCCCACCTCCACGGACAGCGTGCTCTCCTGGTCGAACCGCAGCGCCAGCTCCGCCGCGCCCTCCAGGTGCGACGCCGCGCTCGAGCCCGCCGTGAGCAGGCCCGTGTAGGCCACGTAGTCCAGGTTGCCGCGCAGCGCGATGGCTAGCTTGGGGGACGGCACCTCCAGCATCAGCCCGGGGCGGATGTGCAGCGCCAGCTCTCCGGACAGGTCCGGGGACACGGGGCCGGTGCCCGCGTCGCGGAAGTAGCCCACGCCGCTGTCCAGCCGCGTCTCCAGGTCCAGCGTCGGGTGCAGCCGCCCGTTGCCCACCTTGAGGCCGTTGCCACCCGGAGGCTGTCCGCCCACGAAGGCCTGCGCCGACGCCCCCGTCGGCAGCATCGCCGCGAGCGCCAGGGCCCCGAGGGCCAGACGGAATGTCCCAGGCTGCTTCATGGTGTCAGGGGCGCTCCAGGTGGTGAGACGGCGGGCATAGCACGCGGGTTCCCGCACCGGAACAAACGCTCCAGGCCCGGAGCGCGCAAGGTGGGCAGGCGGCCAGCCACTCAGTCCACGGGGCTCGCGGGAGGAGGCCGGACCACCAGGTCCGACGGCGGCGGGGGACGCGTGGGGTCTCCACCGGGCAGGTTGTCGGGCTCCTCCACCTCCACGAAGAGGTTCTCGTCGGTGCGGAAGGCGAGCTGGCCGATGCACTCCTCGGCCTCCGAGCGCAGCTGCCCCACCTTCTGCTGGGCGATCATCACCTTGGTGAACTCGTGCTCGCCGGGCGCCGCCTCGCTCTTGCTGACGGCCTCCTGGAGGGCCACGTCCGCCTGCTCGGAGATGCGCAGCAGGCCCTTGATCTGCGTCAGCTTCTCGTTGGCGCAGTTGAGCTTCACCACGTCCTTGGTTCGCCGCGCCTCCTCGACCTTCTCGAAGACCTGGCGGAGCGCTTCGCGCATGCCGCCCAGGGCCTGCGTGCTGCGCTCCAGCTTCTGGCTGTCCGGCACCTCGCCGGCCTTGTCCAGCGCGGGCGGCGCGGGGCGGGGCGTCTGCGCGAGCGTCTGCGCGAGCGCCATCCCGGAGGTGATGAGTCCCCCGACCACGGCGAGCATTCCCAGGGTGCGCATGCGCGTCACGAGTCCTTCCGGCCCCTTCCAAGCGTCGGGGGTCGAGCGTAGGAGCGAGGGGAGGGGGTGTCAACGCAATGCCCCATCGGCCTGGGGTCCAGCTTGCGGCGGCCGGCGCTCACTCGGGGGGCGCCAGGCGGGCGTTGGCCTCGCGCAGGCGGGCGGACAGGCTGCGCGCGATGTTCACGACGATGAAGGTGAAGCCGTCCGCGTGCGCCAGCCGGAAGGTCCGCAAGTCCTGCGCGGTGAGCTGGAGCAGCTCCACCTCGCCCAGGGCGCGCACGGTGGCGGAGCGGTGGTCCTTGTCGATGAGGCCCATCTCCCCGAAGAACTCCGGCGGGCCCAGGACGGTGAGGGGCTTCACCGCGTTGCCGGGCCCCCGGCGCACCACCTCCACCTGGCCGCGGACGATGACGAAGAGGCTGTCGCCCAGGTCGCCCTCCTCGAACACCACCTCGCCGTGCGCGTACCGGTACAGCCGCGCCAGCTCCGCCAGCCGCGCCAGCTCGGCGGGGGCCAGCATCTCGAAGAGGGGGGATGTGGCGATGACGGCCAGCTTCTCCATGTGCTCCCCGCGGTTCCGGTGCCTCCGGAAGATCCGGGAGGTCGAGCCTATTCCCCTGGCGAGAAGATGAACGGGTAGCTGACGGGGACGTCGTCACTCGGTTGGAAAGGGAACTTCCAGCCGCGGATGGTGGTGATGATGCAACTGCTAACGCCCTCGGAGCGCAGGGTGGACTCCTCCACCTCCACGTTGCCCGCGCGGCCGTCCGGCTTGAGGTTGAAGCGGACCATCACCCTGCCCTTGAGGGTGGGGTCGCGCTTGAGCTCCTTCTCGTAGCAGCGCTGGATGGACGCCTTCATGCGCTGGATGAAGCGGGCCAGCTCCTTGGGGCTGACCTCCGAGCTGTCCACCTCCGGCACCGAGTCCGCGACCTGGGGCACCTTGACGACCTGCTTGCGGCCCGTGTCCACGGCGCCCGCGCCGGACGTCTGCGT
>JAFADT010000274.1 GCA_023424585.1 Pseudomonadota bacterium | reverse complement strand
GGCGCGAGGGCGGCGGGGACCTGGGCGCCTTCATCGCCGCCTTCGAGACGATGGCCTTCTTCGACCTGAGCCTCGTCATCAAGGCGGGCGTGCACTTCGGCCTGTTCGGCTCCAGCATCCTGTTCCTCGGCACGAAGCGGCACCACCAGCAGTACCTGCCCGGAGTGGCCACGCTGGAGCTGCCCGGCTGCTTCGCGATGAGCGAGCTGGGCCACGGCTCCAACGTCCGCGACTGCGAGACGGTGGCCCGCTACGACGCGGCCACGCGCGAGTTCATCCTCCACACGCCGTCGGAGACCGCTCGCAAGGAGTGGATCGGCAACGCCGCCCGCCACGCGCGCATCGCCACCGTGTTCGCGCAGCTGGAGGTGGACGGGGAGCGGCTGGGCGTGCACGCGCTGCTCGTCCCGCTGCGCGATGAGCACGGCAGGGTCCTGCCGGGCATCCGCATCGAGGACTGCGGCGAGAAGATGGGCCTCAACGGCGTGGACAACGGCCGGCTGTGGTTCGACCACGTGCGCGTGCCGCGCGAGAACCTGCTCGACCGCTACGGGCAGGTGACGGAGGCCGGCGAGTACACCTCCTCCATCACCGGCGACTCCAAGCGCTTCTTCACCATGCTGGGCGCGCTGGTGGCGGGCCGCGTGAGCGTGGCGTGCGCGTCCCTGAGCGCGACCAAGAGCGCGCTGACCATCGCCGTGCGCTACGGCGACCTGCGCCGCCAGTTCGGCCCCCAGGGCGCGCCCGAGGTGCGCCTGCTGGACCACCAGGTGCACCAGCTGCGGCTGCTGCCGCTCGTGGCCAAGGCGTACGCGGTGGACTTCGCGCTGGAGTACCTGGTGGACCGCTACGTCCACCGCACGGAGGACGACGCGCGCGAGGTGGAGGCGCTGGCCGCGGGCCTCAAGGCCTACGCGTCGTGGAACGCCACCGCCACCCTTCAAGAGTGCCGCGAGGCGTGCGGCGGCCAGGGCTACCTCACCGCGAACCGGCTCGCGTCGCTCAAGGCGGACACGGACGTGTTCACCACCTTCGAGGGCGACAACACCGTGCTCATGCAGCTGGTGGCCAAGGGCCTGCTCACGGGCTACCGCCAGCGCTTCGAGGACGACCGCGTCTTCGCCGTCCTGCGCCTCCTCGTGGACCAGGCCACCACGGTGCTCACGGATAGAAACCCCATCGCCGGCCGGCGCACGGACTCGGACCACCTGCGCGACAGCGACTTCCAGCTGCGCGCCCTGCGCTTCCGCGAGGAGGCCCTGCTCGCGTCGGTGTCCAAGCGCATCCGCAAGCGCCTCACCGCGGGCGTGGAGGCCTTCGCCGCCTTCAACCAGGTGCAGGCGCACCTCCTGGCCCTGGCGCACGCGAGCGTGGAGCGCATCGTGCTGGAGCAGTTCCTGCGCGGCGTGGCGGCGGTGAAGGACGAGTCCCTCAAGCCGGTGCTGGGGCTCATGGCGGACCTCTTCGGCCTGTCCTGCATCGAGTCCGCCAGCGGCTGGTTCCTGGAGCACGGCTGGCTCACGGCCCCCAAGGCCCAGGCCATCCGCAAGGAGCGCGTGAAGCTGTGCGAGGAGCTGCGGCCGGACGCCGTGGGGCTGGTGGACGCGTTCGGGATCCCCGACACGTGCCTGGCGGCGCCCATCGGGCTGGGGCGGCTGGCGCCCGGCGGTGAACGGTTCGACGACGCGGCCGCTGACAGCGCCAGGGCGGGCCCGGCAGATTCCCGCGCGTCATGAGGACCTGTGTGTCGTGGGTGGTGCTGGGGCTCGTGGGACTGACCGGTTGCGCGGCGGTGTCTCCGGCGGAGCGGGCCCGGCAGGTGGGTGCGGCCAACAAGGAGCGCACCCGCCTGTTCACCGAGGAGATCTACAACCAGAAGCGCCTGGAGCGCCTCCCGGAGTACGTCGCGCCCGACTTCGTGGACCGCTCCGAGGGCGCGCCCCAGGACCTGCGCGGCCCGGAGGTGGTGCGCACGCAGGCGGAGCAGGGGTTCACCCTCTTCCCCGACCTGCGGTTCGAGCTGCTCCACGTGATGGCGGAGGGCGACTGGGTGATGGTGCGCTGGCGCGCGACGGGCACGGACCCCCAGGGCCCGCCCACCGCGGACGGCGGCGCCCAGCCGCTCACGTTCCATGGGGACTCGCTCTACCGGCTGCGCGACGGCCGGCTGGTGGAGGCGTGGGACCTCACGGACCGGCTGGCCCCGCTGCTCCAGCGCGGATTCAAGGTCGTCCCGCCGGAGTCCTGACCCCGCCGCGCGCGAAACGGCCACGGGTCGGGCTCGACGCCGCTGGAGTCAGGGAAAACCGGGGCGTCGCGGGACGTCTCCCCATTGACACTGGGACACCGGACCCATCAGGGTCCGGGGATGGGGATCAACGCCGGACGCTCGCGGGCCGCGGACAAGGCCCGCCAGAAGGCCTTCCGCACGGCCTTTCCCTCCCATGCCCAGCGGCCCTCGCTGGGCGGCAGGCTGCTGCGCCTGTGCGGGTGGGGCCTGCTCTTGCTCGGCGCCTTCTTGCTGGTGGTCGTCATCGACGGGTGGCGCGCGTTCGGCAAGGGGGCGGAAGGGGCGCGGCTGGCGCGGATGGTGCGCTCGCCGCAGTGGCAGGACGGCGGGTTCGAGAACCCGCAGCCCATCCAGAACAACTGGGAGCGGACGCTGTCGGACCTGTTCC
The DNA here is from genome assembly GCA_023424585.1 of Pseudomonadota bacterium. GTDB lineage: Bacteria > Myxococcota > Myxococcia > Myxococcales > Myxococcaceae > Corallococcus. The sequence goes on along the minus strand of JAFADT010000274.1, from coordinate 1,037 downwards.
ACTCGAGCCCGGACAGCTCGCCCCGGATGCCGGTGGTGGTGGACCGCATCGACCCGAAGCGCTTCGCGACGCCGCCCGAGGACGGGCTGCGCGTCACCTGGATGGGGCACTCATCCACGCTGGTGGAGGTGGACGGGCACCGCGTGCTCACGGACCCCGTGTGGGGCGAGCGCACGTCGCCGCTCGGGTGGATTGGCCCCAAGCGCTGGTACCCGGCGCCCATCGCGCTGGACGCGCTGCCGCCCATCGACGCGGTGGTGATCTCGCACGACCACTACGACCACCTGGACTTCGCCACCATCGAGGCGATGAAGGACTGGGACACCACGTTCGTGGTGCCGCTGGGCGTGGGCGCGCACCTGGAGTACTGGGGCGTGCCGGCCAACCGCATCGTGGAGCTGGACTGGTGGGAGCGCACGAAGGTGAAGGGGCTGGACATCGTGTGCACGCCCGCGCGCCATGCGTCGGGCCGGTTCCTGCAACAGAACAGGACGCTGTGGGCGGGCTGGGCGCTGGTGGGGCCCCAGCACCGCGTCTACTACTCCGGCGACACGGGCCTGTTCCCCGCCATGGAGGAGATTGGCGCGAAGCTGGGGCCGTTCGATTTGACGATGATCGAAGCGGGCCAGTACGGCGCGGGCTGGCCGGACTGGCACCTGGGGCCGGAGCAGGCGGTGCTGGCCCACCGGCTGGTGCAGGGCCGGCTGATGCTGCCGGTGCACTGGGGCCTGGTGACGCTGGCGTACCACGCCTGGACGGAGCCCATCGAGCGCTCGCTGGTGGCCGCGAAGCACGACGGCGTGGGCATCGCCGCGCCGAGGCCCGGGCAGGACCTCCTCGCGCTGGCGCCGCCGCCCATCGAACAATGGTGGCCGGAGCGCCCGTGGAAGACGGCGGAGGAGGCGCCCATCGTGGCCAGCCAGGTTCCGCCCGAGCTGCGGGAAGGGCACCCGGCGCTGCCGCTGCGGCCAGCCCCCGCGACCGTGAGCCCGCCGGGCCCGGGCACGCAGACCGCGAAGCCACAAGCCGCGCCGCCG
>JAFADT010000198.1 GCA_023424585.1 Pseudomonadota bacterium | reverse complement strand
TCTTCGACCAGCGCCAGGCCGCGCACGGCTCCACCTTCCTGGACGTGCCGCAGGACCTGCCCGCCCGGCTGGACCGCCTGCGCGCCTACGCCCCGGTGACGCTGGAGGCCCACGTCGCCCCCACGGCGAAGCCCGCCGCCGCGGAGCCCCGGGCCCCGCGCACGGTGGAGGTGCCGCACGCGTGGCTGCGCGGCTTCCTCCAGGTGCAGTCCGCCGCGACGCTGCCGGCCACCACCTGCTCCATCGCGCCCATCGACCTCTACAACCTCCTCTTCGCGCTGCGCACCCGCCGCTCGAAGAAGGCGCCCCGCGCGCTGCGCTTCGAGCTGGTCCCCGGCGCGCCGCCCCGCCTGGTGCTGGAGCCCTGGGAGCAGGTGCTGGAGTGCCACGGCGGCGCGTACACGGGCGGCGCGCCCGCAGTGGTGCGCACCTTCGGCCGCCAGCGCCTCGCCGCGCTCGCGCGCCTGCTGCCCCACGCGAGGCGCGTGCACGTGCAGCTCCTGGGCCCGGGCCTGCCGGTGTTCTGGGTCATCGACCTGGGCGCGGCCACGCTGACGCTGGGGCTCACCGGCTGGACGGAGAGCGGCTGGTCCAGCGCCGCCGCCTTCGACGCGCTGATGCCGCGCGACGTGCCGGAGGGCCTGGCGGAGTCGCTGCGCAACCGCCTGCGCAAGGACGGCCCCCTCGCCTTCGACGTCCTGGCGAAGGACGCGGAAGCGCCGAAGGACCAGGTGCGCGCCGCGCTCCAGCTCGAGTGCCTGCGGGGCCGCGTCCTCTTCGACGTGGCGCGAGGCACCTACCGCCCGCGCGAGCTGATGCCCACCCCTGTGGACGAGGCCGCGCTGCGCTACGGCAACGAGCGGGAGGCGCGCGCCCACCGCCTGCTGGGCGACGGCGGCCCGGGCTCGGGCGAGGTGAAGCTCACGCAGGTGCACGACCTCGTCGGCGAGGGCACGCGCATCCAGGGCGAGGTCGTGGACCGCGAGGCGGTGCGCAGCTTCTTCCCCAGCTTCACCATGGACCTGGAGGGCCGCGTGAAGGACGCGAGCTGCGGCTGCCCGCACTTCCGCCGCTCCGGCCTGCGCGAAGGCCCCTGCGAGCACATGCTCGCGCTGCGCCTGGCCTACGCCCGCCGCCGCGCCGAGGAGGAGGCGCTCCGCCAGACGCCGGAGGGCCGCAAGCTCATCCGCGCGGAGACGCGGGCCTACGTGCGCCGGGACCCGGCCACGGGCCTGGAGCAGGTGTACCGCGTGTCGCTGGACGGCAAGGTGGTGGCCCTCACCTGGGGCCCGCGCCTGGGCGACTCCCGCCACCAGCGCCTCTGGTTCGACACGGACACGGAAGCCCGGACGGCGTACTTCAGCCGCTTGGAGAAACTCACCGCGGACGGCTACATCGACGCGGCCTCGACTCTGGTGTAAACCCTCAACCAACGGCCCGGCCGCCGACGGGGCGGCCGGAAGGATGGTGGCGCCGGACGAAAACCGAATAGCGAGTGGTCGAGAGAGGTCTGGACCGCATCAGCCTCAGCGCCTCGAGCGCGGGAGCGGCGTTGCGCCGCTCTGGTAGGAATGCTGGACACTCTCCGCAAGGTAGCCTGTTCTTGGCTCTCTCCCTCCCGAGCACTACGGTCGGGGCGGGAAGCGGAACCAACGACGCAGCCGCCGTTTTCCCACCCCGACCGTAGTGCTCGGGAGGGGAGAGCCGGTGAGGCTACCGTGCCCCAGGTGAGCTGGTGGTGCCTTCCTGGCCTCCCTCGACCGCTCGAATTCGCCTCCGTCGCCCCTCCCTGAGCCGCCGCGCCCGTCGAAGGTACCCTCGATGACCGCCAAGCTGGAGTCGTTCGTCCCCGCCGCCCCCCCGCAGGCCGCCCCTGAAGTCGCGCCCTCCGCCGCCCCCAACACCGTCGCGAAGCGCGAGGCCGCCAGGGCCGCGCACGACGCCCTCCTCGCGCGCTGGAAGGCCATCACCGAGGCCGGCGGCGCGGACGAGTGGGTGCGCGCGCAGCTCGTGGCGAAGGGCGCGCTCGCGGAGGAGGTGGACTTCTCCTCGCTGAAGGAGAAGGAGAAGACGGCCTGGAAGGAGAAGAAGAAGGCCGAAGCGGTGGAGCGCCGCGCGCTGGAGCGCCAGGCCCACGAGGCGTGGAAGGCCACGCACGTGAACCACCTGGGCGTCGGCATCTACTGGAACGAAGCCGGCCTGCCGGACAAGTTCGACCTGGAGCACCGCGAGGAGCGCGCGCGCCAGAACGGCATGCCCCCGCTGGGCTCGGCGGAGGACCTGGCGAAGGCGCTGGGCCTGAGCGTGTCCAAGCTGCGCGGCTTCGCGTTCCACCGCGACGTGGACACGGGCTCCCACTACGTGACGTGGCGCATCCCCAAGCGCACGGGCGGCGAGCGCACCATCACCTCGCCCAAGCCGGAGCTGAAGGAAGCGCAGCGCTGGGTGCTGTCGAACGTCGTGGAGCGGCTGCCGGTGCACGGCGCGGCGCACGGCTTCGTGGCGGGGCGCTCCATCCTCACCAACGCGCTGGCGCACCAGGGCGCGGACGTGGTGGTGAAGGTGGACCTGAAGGACTTCTTCCCCTCGGTGACGTGGCGCCGGGTGAAGGGCCTCCTGCGCAAGGGCGGCCTGCCGGAGAACACCTCCACGCTGCTGGCGCTGATGTCCACGGAGGCCCCGCGCGAGCTCCTGTCCTTCCGGGGCAAGACGCTGCACGTGGCGAAGGGGCCGCGAGCCCTGCCGCAGGGCGCCCCCACCTCCCCGGGCATCACCAACGCGCTGTGCCTGCGCCTGGACAAGCGGCTGTCGGCGCTGTCGCGCAAGCTGGGCTTCACGTACACGCGCTACGCGGACGACCTGACCTTCTCCTGGACGAAGGCGAAGGCGCCCAAGGCGCGCCGGGCGCAGGGCGCGCCGGTGGCGGTGCTGCTCGCGCGGGTGAAGGACGTGGTGGAGGCGGAAGGCTTCACGGTGCACCCGGACAAGACGCGGGTCGCGCGCAAGGGCAGCCGCCAGCGCGTCACGGGGCTCGTGGTGAACGAGGCGAAGGACGGCACGCCCGCCGCCCGGGTCCCCCGCGACGTGGTGCGCCGCCTGCGAGCGGCCATCCACAACCGCCTGAAGGGCAAGCCGGGCCGGGACGGCGAGTCTCTGGAGCAGCTCAAGGGCATGGCGGCGTTCATCCACATGACGGACCCGGTGAAGGGCCGCATGTACCTGGAGCAGCTCGCGAAGCTCGAAGCCGAGCCGCCAGCCCAGGCGTAGGCGCGCCGGTCAGCGCGCCCCCTCCCCGGGCGCCAGCGCCGCCT
>JAFADT010000120.1 GCA_023424585.1 Pseudomonadota bacterium | reverse complement strand
AGGCGGAGCTGTACGAGGCCCTCACGCAGCGGGGCCAGTCGTTGGTGGACGTCACCTGGGAGCAGCAGCGGCTGCACGAGTCCCGGCGCTGGAGCGTGGTGGAGCTGCTCTCCCACGTGGACTTCGCGCACGTAGGGGAAGCCGACCGGCACCTGGTGTGGAACGCGGGGCGGGCGGAGCTGACGACGAAGCCGGGCGCGGACCGGCTGGAGCGGCTGGCGGACCAGGAGTGCCGCCGGTGGCAGGAGAAGAACCCCACGGTCGCGGCCATCATGCAGGCGTGCGGCACGTGGAGCCGCTACTGGAACGAGGAGGAGGCGCACCACGAGACGGCGTTCAACCGCCTGTCCACGGTGCTGGGGCTGGAGCCCATCACCGACGCGACCTTCATCGAGTTCCGCAAGGTGTTCCCCGACGACGACATGCTGCGCACGCTCACGCTGCTGTCCATCTCCGAGGTGGTGGCGGCCGTGGACTACGGCCAGTGCTCGCAGATGGTCCAGGACCCGGGCCTGCGCGCGCTGTTCAAGCAGGTGGCGGCGGACGAGGTGCAGCACATGAACTACTTCATCTCCTTCGCCAAGGCGCTGGTGGACAGCGGCGCGTACAAGGCCAAGGAGGCGTTCGCGGTGGCGCACCTGTTCCTTCGCGAAGGCGGCGAGGTGCACGGCAGCAAGCGCGAGCGGGTGGAGACGCGCGACACCCACGTCAACTGGTGGGATCAGCTGGAGCACCGCGAGGGCCTCTACGCCCCGGACGCGCTGCGCAAGAAGGAGCAGCTCATCTTCCACGCGCTCAAGCGCATCACTGGCATCACGGTGAACTCGCGCGAGGAGCTGGAGGACACCTGGATGGACCTCGTCGGGTGCTGATGGGCCTGGGCCACGACCTCCAGGCCATCTCGGAGCTGGAGGCCGCGCGGTCCCTGCGGGAGCCGGACGTCTTCTTCACCGCCGCGGAGCTCGCCCACTTCGAGCGCGCGGCCAACCCAGCGCAGAGCCTGGCGGCGGGCTTCAGCGCGAAGGAGGCTCTCTTCAAGGCGCTGCCCGAGCTCGCCGGCTGGTTCTGGACGGACGCCGAGCTCGTTCACGACGCCCGGCACGCGCCGCGCTTCCGGTTTCATGGCCTGCTCGCGGAGCACCTGGCTCGCGAGGGCCTGCAGGTCTCGGTATCGCTGTCGCATAGCGGAGGGTTCGTCTCGACGGTGGTCCTCGTGACGCGCGCTCCGTCCCCCTGAAGTCGCTGGCCTCTCCCGGCAGCCGAAGGACATCCCCCGTGCACTTCGAAGAGTCGTCGCTCACGCTGCGCGTGCGCCCCAATGACCTGGACAGCCTGGGGCACGTGAACAACGCCACCTCGCTGGAGTACCTGGAGGCCGGCCGTTGGGCCTGGCTGGAGCGGCAGGGGCTGACGCGCGGGGGGGCGGTGGTGGCCGTGGTGTCGCGCGTGGAGGTGGACTACCGCCGGGAGATCCCCCCGGGCGACGTGGTGGTGCACACGGAGCTGGAGTCGCCCGCGGCGGACGAGCTGGAGCCGGACGGCATCAACTACCGCGCGCGGTTTCGTCAGCGCGTGCTCCTCTTCCCGGACGGGCCGGTCGCGGTGGAGGCGCTGGTGAGCGTGGCCTTCCTGGACGCGCGGTCCCGGTCGCTCGCGTCGCTGCAGCAGTTCCTGGACGCCGCGCGCGCGCCGGTGGCCCCCGTCGAGGAGCCGCTGCCGTGAGCACGAACGCGAAGCCGGAGTTCACGTCCCAGGAGCTGTGGGTGCCCACGTCCCAGGAGCACGCCCTGCACGTCGTGGAGGCGCGCCTGTCCGGGACGCCGGACTCGGCGCCCGGGGTGCTCTTCGTGCCGGGGCTGTTCTCCGACGGCCGCTTCTTCCTGGGCGCGCAGGGCGAGGGGGCCGCGCGCACGTTCGTGGACGCGGGCTGCGTGGCGTACGTCGCCTCCCTGCGCGGGCACGGGAAGAGCCGCTGGCCCGCGAAGCGCGCGTACGACTGGAGCTTCGACACGTACGTGCGCCACGACATCCCGGACCTGGTGCGGGCCGTGCGCGCGCGTCACGCCGGGCCGCTGTTCCTCCTGGCCCACAGCATGGCGGGCTACGCGGCGCTGGCGGCGCTGGGGGTGGACCCGTCGCTCCAGGCGTCGCTGTCCGGCGTGTGCACGTTGTCCTCGGCGGTGAACGACTACAGCGACGGTGGGTTCAAGAAGCGCTTCCAGCTGCGCTTCTCGTCCGCTGTGGCGGGGATGTTGGGCCGCTTCCCGGCGAAGGCGCTGAAGCAGGGGCCCTGGGACGAGCCCGCGGGCGTGATGCGGCAGTTCACGGACTGGGCGCCCACGGGCTCGTTCCGGAGCGCGGACGGCGCGACGGACTACTGGAGCGCGCTGCGTGACGTGACGCTGCCGGTGTTCGCGGGCGTGGGCTCCGCGGACCTGTTCCATGCGTCACCGCAGCGCGCGCAGAAGCTGGTGGCCCACCTGGGCAGCGCCCACAAGGACCTGTTCGTCCTGGGGCGCGCGCAGGGGCTGAGCTGGGACGCGGGCCACTTCGACGTGGTGCGCGGAGAGCGCGCCCGCGCGGAGGTGCTGCCCCGCGTGCTCGCGTGGATGCGCCAGGTGGCGCCCGCGCACTGAACGACCCGGAGGAGGGGAGGTTTTTCGCATGCTCGACATCATCCAGCGGCTGGAGTCGGCGGATCCGCGGCGCGGCCTGTTTCTCTACGACGACTTCGTCGGTCCGCCGGAGTTCGTGCCCTACCGGGAGTTCGCCTCCCGGGTGGCCGGGGCGGCGGAGCACTTCCGCGCGCGCGGCGTGGCACCGGGAACGCGTGTGGTGCTGCCCTTCGAGACCTCCTCGGCCGTCATCTTCGCCTTCCTGGGGCTGATGGAGCTGGGCGCGGTGCCCCTGTCCGTGAAGCCGTACATCCTGAGCACGCCGAAGGGGCCCTACCGGGACTTCCTCGCGCGGATCCGCGAGCGCTACAGCGCCGCACTCATCCTGGACGCGCCTGGCCTGGCGGGGCTGGAGCTGCCCCTGGAGCGGCTGCCGTTGCCGCCCGCGGGCGCGAAGCGCTCCGGGGTGAAGCTGCGTGAGGTGGCGCCCGGGGAGCTGGCGTTCGTGCAGTTCTCGTCGGGGTCCACGTCGTTCCCCAAGGGCGTGCCCATCACGCAGGAGAACCTGGCCGCCAACCTGCGGATGATCATCCGGCACGACGGCCGCACGGCCGAGGACCGGGTGACGAGCTGGCTGCCGCTCTACCACGACATGGGGCTCATCGGCGGGCTGCTCACCTGCGTCACGGTGGGCAATGACCTGCTGCTGTCCCAGCCCGCGTCGTTCCTGATGGACCCCCTGGGCTGGCTGGAGCTCATCTCCACCGAGAAGGTGATGGGCTCCGTCATCCCGAACTTCGCCATCGACTACGCGCTGAAGTCGCTCAAGTCGGCGGACGCGGACGACCTGAAGCGGCTGGACCTGTCGCGCGTGCGGAGCATCTACCTGGGCAGCGAGCCCATCAACATCCCCAACCTGGAGCAGTTCCTGGACCTCCTCGCGCCGTGCGGCCTCCGGCGCGACGTGTTCATGCCCTGCTACGGCATGGCGGAGACGGTGCTGATGGTCGCGAGCGTGCCGCCGCGCCAGACGGTGCGCGTCATCACCGCGCCCAACGGACAGCCGGCCATCTCCGTGGGGCGCCCGTTGACGGAGTTCGAGGTGCGGCTGCGCGCGGAGGACGGCCAGCTTTGTGGCGAAGGCGAGCTGGGAGAAATCGAGCTGCGCGGCGGCAGCCTGGCGCCGTCGTACTTCCTGGACGACCGGCCCCTGCGCGGTGAAGACGGCTTCTACGCCACGGGCGACCTGGGCTTCCAGAAGGAGGGCGAGCTCTTCATCACCGGGCGGATCAACGACCGCATCAAGGTGAACGGCCAGAGCTTCTTCTCCGCGGACTTCGAGCAGGCCGTGGAGCGGCTGGGCTTCATCCGCCCGGGCCGCACCGCCGTCATCCAGGTGAAGGGCCGCCTCGTGGTGCTGGCGGAGGTGAACCACCCGTCCGCGCTGGAGCGCCTGGAGGACAGCCGCAAGCAGGTGTGCCGGTCGGTGCTGGAGTCGGTGGGGGTGACGCTCGCGCAAGAAGACGTCCTCTTCATCCGCTACGGCCAGCTCCAGAAGACGAGCAGCGGCAAGCTCCAGCGC
>JAFADT010000061.1 GCA_023424585.1 Pseudomonadota bacterium | reverse complement strand
GCCGGCGCTCGCGGTCCGGGTGCTCGTCGCGGCGGGGGCGCTCGGCGCGCTCGCCCCGGTCCTCGCGGCGGGGACGCTCGCGGTCGCGGTCTCGGTCCTTGCCCCGGCGCTCGGGGGCCTTGCGCTCCGGCGCGGGCTCGCGCTTCTCCGCCTCGCCGGCCGCCTGGGCCTTCTCCATGCGCAGGTGGCTGAAGAAGTACTTGATGAGGAAGGCGATGAGGTCGTCCGAGTCCGGGCGCTGCTTGAGCTGCGCGGCCAGGGGCAGGAAGCCCTCGAAGATGCTGGAGCCCATGCCGTCGCGGATCTCCCGCACGTGGCGCTCGGTCCACAGGCGCATGGCCTCTTCCGGGGCGGGCATCTCACGCATCTCGAACTTGATGCCGAACTTCTTCTCCAGCGCGGTGAACGTCGCCAGCTCGCGCCCGGAGAAGAGGTTGATGGCGGTGCCCTTGTTGCCGATGCGGCCCGTGCGGCCCACGCGGTGCAGGTAGACGGCGGGGTCCTCCGGCAGGGAGTAGTTGATGACGTACTCCAGCCCGGAGATGTCGATGCCGCGCGCCGCGATGTCCGTGGCGACCATGAAGGCCACCTCGCCGCGCTTCACCTTGGCCATCACCCGCTCGCGCTCCTTCTGCGGCAGGTCTCCGTTGAGCAGCTCCGCGTCGAAGCCGTTGCGGTTGAGCACCGCCGTCACCAGCGCCGTGTCATCCCGCGTGTTGCAGAAGATGATGGCGTTGGAGGGCTCCTCCTTCTCCAGCACGTAGATGAGGTTGCGCGGCTTGGGGAACTGGTCCGACACGTCGTAGCGGATGTGGTGGATGTGCTCCACCGTGAAGACGTCGCCGGACAGCAGCAGCGTCTCCGCGTTCGTCGTGTAGCGCGCGATGAGGTTCTGGATGTCCGTGGGGACGGTGGCGCTGAAGAGCAGCACCTGGCGCGTCTTCGGGAGGCGGTCGAGGATGCGGGTCACCTCCTCGTAGAAGCCCTGGTTGAGCATCTCGTCGGCTTCGTCCAGCACCGCGTGGTCGCAGCCGTCCAGCTTGAGGTTGCCGCGGTTGATGTGGTCGAAGACGCGGCCCGGGGTGCCCACGATGATGGGCGTGCCCTCTTCCAGCGCGTCCTCCTGCTGCTTCATGGAGGCGCCGCCGTAGATGGCCGCCACCTTCACGCCCTTGTACTTGGCCAGCGTGGTGAGCTCCTCCGCCACCTGGAGCGCCAGCTCGCGCGTGGGGCAGAGGATGAGCGCGCGCACGCGCTTCTCGTCGGAGGGGATCTTCTCCAGCAGCGGCAGGCCGAAGGCGGCCGTCTTGCCCGTGCCCGTCTTGCTGCGGACGATGAGGTCCTTGCCGGCGATGGCGGGCCCGAAGGCCTTGGCCTGGACGGGGGTGGGGCTCGTGTAGCCGCGCTCCGCCAGTGCGCGGCGGAGGGGCTCGGAGAGGTTCATTTCGTCGAAGCTGACGTCCGCGATGTATTCGGCGGGACGCGTCGAGGCTTCTTCAGGCGCCGGGGCTCCCGGCGTGGGCTCTTGGATGTCGCTCATCGGGCATGGGCATAGCCCCTGCATTACCCTCTGGCAACAATCGCGGCACTTTGCGGTATGGAGCGCGCATGGCGAATGGGAGGAAGAGAACCAATGGTCCGGCCGCCCCCCGGCCCCGCGCGAAGCGCTCCGCCGGTCCGGGGAAGGCCCGGGAGCGCGCGCCGGAGGCCCCCGAGGCCCCGGACGAAGAGGGGGAGGCCCACTCCCAGGACCCGGACGCCCTGGAGCCGGACCTCGCGGAGCTGAGCGAGGCCGAGGCGGAGATCGAGGAGGCGCCGTCCCTGGCCGCCCGGCCCGCCGCCCTGGCGCGCGCGGAGGGCGCGGCGCTCACCCACCGGGACCCGCTCCAGGCCTACATGGCCGAGGTGACGCGCCACCCCCTGCTCACCCGGGAGGAGGAGCACCAGCTGGCCAAGGAGTACCAGGCCACGGGGGACGTGCGGGCGGCCTACCGCCTGGTGGCCTCCAACCTGAGACTCGTGGTGAAGCTGGCGCACGAGTACCACCGCAACCCCCTGTCCCTGCTGGACCTGGTGCAGGAGGGCAACATCGGGCTGATGCAGGCCGTGAAGAAGTACGACCCGGACCGGGGCGTGAAGCTCAGCTCCTACGCCGCCTGGTGGATCCGCGCGTACATCCTCCGCTACATCATGGACAACTGGAAGATGGTGAAGCTGGGGACCACCGAGGCCCAGCGGAAGCTCTTCTTCAAGCTGCGCCAGGAGCAGGAGAAGCTCATCGCCCAGGGCTTCGAGGCCAGCCCGCGCCTGCTGGCGGAGCGCCTCAACGTCTCCGAGCAGGACGTGGTGGAGATGGACCAGCGGCTGGGGCACGACGAGGTGTCCCTCGACGCGCCGCTGGGGCACGACGAGGACTCGCGCGCCACCCGGGCGGACCGCTACCTGCCGTCCGGCGCGGTGCCCGCCGACGAGCGCCTGGGCTCCGAGCAGCTCAAGGCCCTCTTCCGGGAGAACCTGGCCGCCTTCGCCCAGACCCTGGAGGGCAAGGAGCGCTTCATCTTCGAGCACCGCCTCACCGCGGACGAGCCGCTCACGCTCCAGGACATCGGCGACAAGTACGGCGTCAGCCGCGAGCGCGCCCGGCAGATCGAGGCGGCCCTCATCAACCGGATGCGCGAGTTCATGCGCGAGCGCATCCCGGACTTCGACATGGTGGCGGAGCCCAAGGGCTGACGCCCCGGGGGGCGGCGCGGGCCCCCCGGTCCCCCGGCTACTTCCAGGGCCGGGAGATGACGCAGGCGTTGATGCCGCCCACGCCCATGGACAGCTTGCCCGAGCACCCCGCGGGCGCGGCCTCCTCCTGGTCGAAGACGAAGCGGCCGTGCACCTTGGCGATCTGCTTGTTGAGCTCCGGCGCGGCGAGCGGCGTGGGGAACACCTTGCCGGCCGCCGCGCCCAGGTACTGCGCGGTGAGCTCCCAGCCGCCGCCCGCGGACATGCCGTGGCCGAAGGTGCCCTTGCGCGCGGTGATGAGCACGGACTCCGGCAGCACGTCGCGCAGGTTCTGCACCTCCAGGAAGTCGCCCGGGGTGGCGGTGGCGTGCAGGTCCCAGGTGCCCACGTCCCGCGGCTGGCAGCCGGCGGCGCCCAGCGCCTCGCGGATGGCCAGCGTGGGGCCCTCCTTGGACGGGGTGATGATGTGGTCCGCGTCCGCGGTGACGCCCACGGCGACGGGCTCCAGGCCCAGCGGCTTGAAGCCCTTCTGGGTGAAGTGCTCGTAGTCGCCCACCACCCACACCACCGCGCCCCCGGCGATGTGCGTGCCGCGCAGCGCGGTGAGGGGCTTGGACACGGCGGCGTCCGCGGAGATGACGCGCGCGTTGTAGAAGCCGCCCACCACCAGCGGGTTGGGCGCCGCGTCCGTCGTGCCCAGCACCACCGCCTTCGCCTCGCCCAGGCGGATGGCGTTCATGGCCAGCTTCAGGCCGTAGCCGAAGGACGAGCATGCGGCCACCGGCGCGAACGTCATGCCCGTGATCTGCCCCAGCATGGACACCTGGGACGCGGGCGTGTTGTGGATGTTCCACAGCACGTTGGAGGACACGGCGTTCCACGGCGGCTCGGGCGCGTTCCACTTCTTCTGGAGGCGCCCGTTGCGCGTGCGCTTCTCCTTGATGACGGCCAGCTTGGCGGACTCCACGTCGCCCTCGTCGGGCACGCCAATGGCTTCAATCTCGCGCAGCTCCTCCAGGTACTCGCGCAGCTCCGGCGAGCGGCCGGCCCAGTAGTGCCACCAGTCGTCCTCCGCCTTGTCGCGCTCGGCCTCCTCGATGGTGGAGGGCTCCGGGGGCAGGCCGGGCAGGGGCTCGCGCGTCTCGCGCCACTGGCGGAGCGCGCCGTTGCGCTCCGGAGAGGCCCAGAAGCGGTCCCACCGGCGCTGCGCGCGGTAGAGGTCCAGGGAGATGTGCTGGATGGTGGGCAGGTCGCCCAGGCCGGTGCCCACGTAGACGTGGGCCCTGGCGCCCAGCGCCTGGAGCTCCTGCTCGATGCCGGGGTTCTGCGACAGGGACTGGATGAAGGCGCCGATGGCGAACTGCGTGGGCTGCCCCATCTTCCGCTCCAGCTGGGAGAAGCGGTTGGCGGGGAAGCGCGCGTCGATCCACGGCTTGTACGCCGCCAGGTCGAACTCGGGCGTGCCGACGAGGAAGTTGTCCGGACCGAAGCCGTTGAAGGGGGTCAGCCAGGTCTCGGACGAGGCGAGGTTCCTGGCGAAGGCCTCGATGTTGGGGGAACGCGGGGCGACCACGCCCCAGCCGAAGATTCCGACTCTGCGCACGGGTGTTTCCTCCGCCGCCCGGGGGAAGGCTACAGCGGCTGGATCTTGAGGTTGTCGAAGTGGACGCGCGTCTGCCAGCCGGAGAAACCGAAGTACTGGTTCCGGGGGCCGTAGAGGGGGGACGCGTCCTGGAGGGTCAGGAAGGGCTTGCCGTCCACTTCCCACGACAGCAGGCCGTCCCGCCGCGTGATCTTGAAGTGGTAGCGCTGGCCGGGCACCACCGCGGCGCCGTCGCGCACGGCGCGGTCGTGGGTGTGCTCGTGCTGGCGGGCGATGATGGACTGGGTGTTGCGCCAGCCGCCGAAGACGAAGACGTAGCCGGTGGCGGTGTACTGCAGGCGAGGGTCGCCCGCGTAGAAGGAGCGGCCGTCGCCCCACGCCTCCACCTTCACGTCGCCTTCGGGGCTGTCACCCCAGGCGTCGAACTCGATGACGGCGTTCTCAGGGATGGGCTTCTTCAGCCACACCGGGCGGTTGCCCAGCCCCTGCACCACGAGCGCCCCGTCCTCCAGCTTCACCGCGCTGGGGTGGGTGACGTTCCACGCGTCGCCGAGCGTGTCGCGGTTGAAGTCGTCCTCGGAGGGGCCCGGGGGCAGGGTGGGCTCCTGCCTCGCCACCATGGTGGCGGGCATGGCGTCCGGCGTGCCCACGCGCAGGTTGTCGAAGAACAGCTGGGACTCCCAGCCGGACAGGCCCAGCCGGTCCTGGCCCTTGCCCTTCAGGGGGAACGGGTCGTCCAGCTCCGCCACGAGCTGGCCGTCGATGGCCCACTTGAGCACGTTGCCGCGCCGCTCGACGCGCCAGTGGTACGTGCGGCCGGACTGGATGGGGGCGCCCACGCGGGACTCCACGCGCACCCGGGTGTCCTTCTTGAAGACGCCGGTGGCGACGAGGTCCGCGCCCTGGCCGCCGCCCTTCTCCGCGACGCGCGCGGCCTTGCGCTGGAGCGCGTCCAGCGCGGGGGCGTTCAGGTCCTTGCGGGCGATGACGGACAGGCTGTTGTTCCACCCGCCCTGCACCAGCACGTAGCCCGAGGCCGGGTCGCGGCCGTTGCCGAACAGCTCCACCCGGATGTCGCCCTCCGGATACTCGGGGCGCACGTCGAACTCCACCGCCACGTCGTCCGGCAGCACGGCCTGGAGCCACAGCGGGTTGTTCTTGGGCGCGGGGCCCAGCAGCTCACCGTTCGTCACGCGCCAGTAGGCGCCGGTGGAGAAGAAGTCGCGCGCGACGACGGCCGGGTCGTTGAAGGACTGCTGGTAGGGCACCGTCGCGGTGACGTCCGCCTGCCCCCGGAAGAGCGCGTAGTGGATGAGCGGGAGCTGGATGAAGGCGACGGCGCCCGCGAGGAGGGCCCACCCCTTGCGCCCCATGCCGGCGGGCTTGCGCCACGCTTCATGGGGAACGGCCGGCTGGGAGGCCTCCGGGGAAGCCGGGACGGCGGCCGCCGGGGGCGACCCTTCCTGCTTCTGCGTGTCCTTGTCCTTGCGGCTGGCCTGGCCCATCGATGCTCGAGGAGGGGTGGGGGAAAAGCCGGCGGAATCTACGCCCCGGCCCCCCCGGCGTAAAGGATTGCCGGGTCAGGGGCTACTTGACCCCCCAGCGCTTCTCGAGCGCCTGCTGCTCCGCCAGCCGCTGCTTCAGCCGCTGCTTCTCCGCCTTCTGCTGCTCGGACTCCTCGGGCGAGGGGCGCACCGCGATCTGGTAGATGCTGCCCGCCAGGGCGAAGAGGAGCGCGGCGATGATGACGCCCCAGGGGCGGCTGGCCACCGCCTCCACCACGCCGCCGAGCTGGTGCAGCGCCGCGAGCGCGCCAATCACCAGGAGCCACGCGCCCACCGCCGACGCGACGATGCCGCTCACCTGCCGGTGGAGGAAGGCGCCCACCAGGCCGCCCACGATGAAGCCCGGCCCGAAGCCGAGCAGGAAGTCGCCGGGGCCGGCGATCTGCCCCGCCAGCAGCCCCAGCGGCACGCCCACCCCGACGAAGGTGATGGCGGGCGGGAAGAGGAAGCCCAGCGCCATCAGCGCCGCGGCCACCAGCGTGGGCAGGCGCGGATCCAGCTCCCCCAGGCTCAGCCGCAGGGTGACGGCCGAGGTCCACACCAGCCCCAGCACCGCGCCCACCGGGCCCGCCACGACGCGGAAGAGCTTGCCGCCCCCCGCCAGCAGCAGCACCAGCCCCACGAGCGCCACCACCACGCCGACCCACATGGGCAGCATCCGGTAGATGCCCACCCAGCCGGAGGGGTTGTAGGACTGGTACGACTTGAGCGCCTGGAGGAAGCCTTCCATGGCACGCCATCCTAGCGGCTGTGGCCGTCAGGAATAGCGGGTCAGGGCGAGCCCCAGCAGCACCGCCAGGATGACCGCTCCCAGGAGCGCGTACCCGTAGAGCGCGCGGGGCGTGGTGGTGGTGCGCAGCAGGTCTTCCGCGCGTTCTCTGTCTTCCGGAGAGGGGCTGCCCGCGAGGATGCGCCGGGCGTCCTCGCGCGCGCCGGCCACGTCACCGGCCTCCTTGCGGGCCCAGGCGGCGCGCACGTCGTCGGAGCC
>JAFADT010000011.1 GCA_023424585.1 Pseudomonadota bacterium | reverse complement strand
CTTCAGCCCTGTCTGGCCATTGAGCCCCAGCTTCAGCGAAGGCTTGCGGCGGTCGAGGTCGAACGTCAGCGTCTGGTGTTGCGCGCCCGCGTCGGCCTCTCCGATGCGCAGCCCTTCGAGCTTCAGGTCCAGGGCGCCCTGGTGCTTCCACGCGTCTCCCTGGGACTTCAGCACCAGCGCGGCGCTGGCGGCCGACACGTCGTCCCATCCCGGCTTCCCCAGGCGCAGCTCCGTCTGGTGCTCCACGCGCGGCGAGGGCGCGAAGAGGGCGCTCAGTCTGCCTTGGGAGGTCAGGGCCACGGCGAGCCGCTTCCAGGGGAGCCGGGCGGCGACGTCATCCGGGATGAAGGGCCGCGCGGCGACGAGGTCCGGCGTCTGGGCGTCCAGCGTGTACGCCACGTCGTCGGAGCCCTTCGTGGCATCCAGCGATGCGTGCAGCGTGCCCACGTCCAGCTCCAGCCGCGCGCGGGCCTTGCCGAGGCGGGGCTCCTCCAGTTCGGGGAAGGCGTCCGTCACGCGCAGCTGCACGCGCGCGGGCCCCTTCAGCACCTCGCGGCCTTCCGGGGCGAGCACCCGGAGCGACTCCACGGGCAGGTCCGCCTTCAGCGCGAACGGGGGCTTCGCTGTCAGGGGCACCTGGAGCTGGAAGCCCATGCGCTCCGCGATCGCGCGGTACCCGGCCGCGCGGACGTCCAGGGCGTCCACCTTGGCGGACAGGGCCGCGTCTCCCGCGACGCGCAGGGGCGAGGAGAGGTCGGGCCGCAGCTGACGCCCCGTCAGCTCGCCGGAGGCCTTCGGGACGCGGAGCGGGGTGGCGCCCCCGACGTCGAGCCCCTGGAGCGTGAACGCGAGCTTCGCGGCCAGGCCCTGGGGCGCATCCGGGGTCGCGTTCAGCGAGAGGCGTCCATCGCCAAGCTCCACCCGGAGCGCCTCCTGCACGAAGAGGAGCTTCGCCACGTCGAGGTCCACCCCGAGCCGGCCCTGGGCTCCCAGCTGGGGCATGTCGCTGAGCGTGACCTCCTGGGCCTCCAGGTGCAGCTTGCCGCGCTCCAGCGTGAAGGGGCGCAGGTCCGCGGGGATGACTTGGAACAGCCGCCCCACGTCCACGTCCGCGAGGGCTCGCGTCAGGACCGGCGCGACCTCCGCCGCGTCTGGCAGCACCACCTGGGCCTGCACCTCCGCGCTGTCGGTCAGCCGCGTGCGCTCCAGCTCCACGGTGGTGTGTTGTTGCTCGGCATCGAACTTCGCTGTCACCGCGCCGTGCAGCAGCGAGCGGAGCGCGAAGCGCGAAGCGAAGTCCTGCCGCGCGACGTCCAGGTCCACCCTCACTCGGGCCGCGTCCGCGCTCGCTTCCACCGACAGCGCCAGCTCCAGCAGGGCCTCGGCGGTGGGGACGGCGGGGGCCTCACGGTGCACCGTCAGCGCCAGCGGCTTCCCGGCCTGCCCCAGGTCCACGAGCAGCTTCCAGCCCTGGTCCTGGGGCTTCGCCTCGACGCCGGCGTCCAGCCCGCGCAGGGACCAGCGGTCCACCACCACGCCTCCCTGCACGCGGAGGTATGTCAGGGACACGCCCGACAGCTCGATGCCGCGGACGGGGAATGGGGCGGAGAAGAGGTCCGCGACCTGCCGGGAGGTGCCAGGCGCGGCTTCATCCACCGGTTCGGGCTCCGGGGGGCCGGTCAGGTTCGTGAGCGACGTGGTCCCATGCTCATCCGCGACCAGGACGATGTCCGCGTCCCGCACCGCCACGCGCGCCACCCGGACCGGGCCCTTCAGCAGGGCTCCGAACGACCACGCCGCCTCCAGCGTGCCGACGCGCAGGAAGTCGGGCGAGACGTCCTGGAACGGCGGAGGGGTCCGCACCACCAGGCCCTCCAGGCGCAGCCCGGAGAGCACGTCGATGCGGGCCGTCCGGTAGTCCAGCCGCACGTTCGTGGCCGCCTCCACCTGGGCGACGACGTGCGACTTCAGCCAGGGATGATCCAGGTGGTGCAGCGCGGTCACGACCGCGATGAGCAGGAGGACGAACGTCGCGAGGAGGAGCAGGAACGCGCCCGCGATGATTCGCGTCAACCGTCGACGAGGCCGTCCAGCACCGGGGGAGTCCATGATGTTCCGTCGAGGCGACCGGCCGGCCTCCCTCCTACCATGTGGCGGAATCGGGCTTCAATCCGAGGGTGCCTCGCCTCCCGGGCGTGGCCGGGCGCCCGGAAACCGTCTCAACCGAAGCTGGACGAAGTCATTCCCGCCGTGCCGCCGGCCAGGGGTTTGTAGGGGAAGTAGAGGTTGCGCACGAAGCGGGTGAACAGGTGCTCCTCGCTCCACCGCTGGCGGGCCATGCCGTACACGCCGGGGGCGCGCAGGTCCCGCTCGGAGACGCCGGTGACGAACTCGCGCTCGCTGTAGATGGCGAACACCTCGTCCACCGCCGCGCGGCTGCGGTACGTGCGGAGCATCGTGCGGTAGATGAGCTCGCTCTCCTTCTGGGTGAAGGCCAGCCCCTGGATGGCGTGCGCCATCTCGTGGAAGACGAGGTACTGCTCCGACTCCAGCCGGTCCTGTCTCAGCGCGACGCGGGCCCGGGGCCAGTCCGGGTGATCCCAGAACAGGCCCGCCGCCTGGGGGGACACGGCCCGGGGGTAGCCGTACTTCACCAGCGTGTGCCCGGGGGGAATCAGCTCCACCGTCAGGGGCCGCGCGGCCTCCATCCGGGCGATGAGCTGGAGGTTTCCGGCGAGCTGCCGCACCACCTCGTCCTGCACCCGCTTCACCTGGGCCGCGGGGGCGCCGTATGGCTTGAGCTCCAGCTTCGCGCTCACCCAGGCGCGGGCGCGGGTGGGGCCTTCCGCGGGAGGCCGACCTCCGCGCGACTCGAAGACGTCGCCTCCCTCCAGCAGGGTGAAGGCGCTCAGCGGTTGCTTGAGGCCGACCTCCGCCGCCAGCGGGGTGACCTCCGGCGTGGAGCCGTCCAGTGTCTCGTAGCGCTCCGGGGGCATGGGCTCAGGAGCAGGTCTTCGCCTGCTGCTTGCAGGCGTCGGTACAGGCCGGCGTCTGGGTGTCGGGGGTGAGTCGCTCCGCGTTGCCCTGCACGGAGTCCGGCGGCTGCCGGGAGGCGGGCCGGCCACGCGGCTGGCAGCTGTTGAGGCAGGCGTCGTACTGGTCGCGGCAGTACGGCGTCATGTTCGACGTGTCGAGGGTCGCGCAGCTGGAGAGCAGTGACAGCGCTAGCGAGAGAAGGGCGATACCGCGAACGGGGCTCATGCCTGGAGTCTAGACCGAAGGCGGGGCTTCAGCTGTCCAGTCCGCGCGGAGCGGAACGCCGCCCCCGTGGCCTGCCCAGCGCCCAGGCCGCCCACAGCAGGACTCCCGCCATGGAGACGCCTGGGGCCGCGCCGCAGCCGCCCGCGTCGCCTTGCCCGCCCGAGTCCCCCGGGCCGCCTGGAACCTGTGGCTCCAAGGGCATGGGGACCGGCTCTCCGCCCATGCGCGGCGCGGACGGGTTGCCTTGGAGCAGCTCCTGGTAGCGCTGGACGAGGCGCAGCCGCGCCGCATCGAACGCGGCGCCGTCGTCCGGCACCTGCCACGCGTTGGGGATCAGCTCCCGCGCCACCTGCCGCGCGAAGGCCGGGTCTCCGGCGTCGCTCACCGCCTTGAGCCACTCGTAGTCCTGCATGCCCTGGCGGATGAGCTTGAGCCGCATCGACGCCACCGGCACGTGCGTCTGCCCGCCGATGACCTGCGGCGTGCCCGGGTAGAACAGCGTCCCGTCCCCGTTGCCGTTGAAGTGGAACTGGTCCGACCACGCCGTGGGGAGCATCATCGCCGTCTCGTAGTACAGCTCGCCGGTGCCGCCGAAGAGGAAGGTCAGCCACTCCATCGCGCGGGCCTTCGCCGAGGGGCGGTCCACCATGTACGACGGCCAGCCCGCGCCCGGCCGGTTCTCCGGCACGAGGATCCCGGGCCCGCAGCCGTGGCTCATGCAGCTCTGATACGTCCACAGCTCCGCTCCAGGACGCGAGAGGAAGTCCGCGTACGTCGCGCGCTGGTCGCCCACGAAGGGCGCCTCCGTGCCGTCCAGGTGGTTCACCAGCGGCACCACGATGTCCACCAGGGGCTCCATGGCGTAGTACTTCAGCTGGAAGGAGTTCGTCGTCACCATCGTGCGGAGGCCGGGCGCGGCCTGCCGCACCAATGTCCCCGTGTCGCGGATCTGCTCGAAGGGCGTCCCGAAGGGGGGCTCGTCGCCAATCCGCGCATGGGCCCGGTCCAGCCAGCCGCGCTCCCGCATGTGGCCGGTGAAGTCCGCCAGGTCCCCGGGGGTGAAGGGGCCTTCGTATTCCAGGCTCGTCATCCGCGCGCCCGTCAGCCGCGTGGGCGCGGTGCCATCCATGCTGGGGCCCCACGTCGCGTCGAACTCGCTCCATACCGGCGGCCAGGACCCGCGCGGCAGGAGCCTGGGCAGCGTGAGGCGGTGCTCCAGCGCGAGCTGCTGGTAGCGCACGAGCAACGGCTGTAGCTCCGCGGACGTGCAGGCCAGCCGGCCCAGGTGCGCGAGGCACACCTGCGACGGCGACAGCGGGAACGCCGAGGACAGCGAGGCCGTGCTCGGCATCCGCGCGTCCACCACCGTCAGCCGCGCCGTCACCTGCCGCTGGAAGCCGCCCTCGGCCTCCACCGTCACGGTGCCCGCGTACTCGCCGGGGGGCGCGTCCTCGGGGACGTGCACGTCCACCCAGAGGGCCCGGGCCTCGCGCGCGGGCACGTCGAAGGGGAAGGCGTTGCGCGGCTCGTGGGCGACCTCGTCCGTGTCCGGCACCAGCCCGTCCGGCCAGCGCCCCACCGGCTGCCCGGGCACGGTGGCCCGTCGCGTGACGAGGTACGTCTGCCGATACAGCGTCACGTCCGGTCCCGTGAGGGTCGCCGGCCCCTCCAGCGCGGGCAGGCGGGCGTGCACGGCCTTCAGCCCCGTGTCGCCGCCGTGCAGGGCCACCTGGAAGGAGACGAACTCGTTGCGCGCGGCGGTGAGCCGCACCTCGGTGGTCGTGCCGGCGGAGGTGCCGTCGGGATGGACCTTCACCATCATCCCTTCGCCCCACGCCGTGGGCTCGGCCGCCAGCACCGGCGAGGTGATGGACAACGACAGCCACGCGAAGCCCCACGGTCGAAAGGCCAGCATTCCCAATGGGTGTGCATGGGGACCGAGGGTCTCCAGCCTCCCGGCTGTCCCGTCCTCCAGGGGCCCCAACGCTCCCAGGCTCGGATGGCGGAGGCGGGCAGCTCGGGCCGCCAGCGGCTTGCTTCCATGGCTGGCCTGACGAGGCGCTGGAGTCGCGCCCTGCGGACGTGCGCCTCCGCCTGGAGCCGCGACCAGACGCATTTTGTCAGGCCGCCGGGTCTTTCCTGACAGGGATTGGGGGGCCCGGAGGATGCGCGACCTGTTCGAGGGCGAGTCCCGGCAGAGCAAGGCCGCCACCGCGTGGCTGGGGGGGGACGGCCGGGGGGCAGGAGTCGCTGCGGCAGTCCGCCGAGTTCGCCTTCGAGGACGTGATGCCCAAGGTCGCCACCCGCCTGCGCGAGGTCTTCGCCAAGACCCAGGCGAAGGCCAACGTGCTCTGATTCGAGGCGGAGCGCCCCCGGATTCAGGGTGATGTGGAAGCCACCCACCCGGAGGGAGGCCTCCTCCGGGCTCATCGTGAGGTCGCCACGCGGGCGACCAGGATGGCCTCTTCATCCTGGCGTGCCGCCGCTTCGAGCGCTCGCGGCTGCTCTTGCTGGCATCGCAGCGGGAGCGTGACGCGGAGTCCGAAACAGGCGCGTTGTCCTGCGACCTGTCTCTTCACGTCATGCTCCCGCTGGAGCCTCATGGGGCGGCTCCCCATGTGCGCCGTGGGGCTACTCGAGCAGCTCTCCCCGCTCCGCCTTGGCGACGAGCGACGCCGGAGGCAGGAAGTGCTTCCCGTAGCGCTCCGCCAGCTGGCGCGCGCGGACGACGAAGGCTCGCGGGCCCGTCCCGGTGGGGCCCTCGTAGCCGTTGATGTACTGCACGACGCCGCCCGTCCACGGCGGGAAGCCGATGCCCAGGATGGAGCCCACGTTCGCGTCCGCGGTCGAGCGCAGCACGCCCTCGTCGAAGCAGCGCACCGTGTCGATGGCCTCCGCGAAGAGCATGCGCTCCTTCATGTCCTCGAACGGGATGGTGTACCCGGGCCTGGTGTAGTGCTGCGCGAGCCCAGGCCACAGGTTCGTGCGCTTGCCGTCCACGTAGTCGTAGAACCCGCCGCCCGTGGAGCGGCCCTTGCGACCGTGCTGGTCGATGAGCGCGTCCACCACCGCGTAGCTGCCGTGCTCCGTCCACGGCTGGCCCGCGGCCTCCACGGCCGCCTTCGTCTCCTGGCGGATCTTCCGGGGCAGCGTCAGCGTCAACTCGTCCACCAGCTGGAGCGGGGCGGCGGGGTAGCCCGCCTGGAGCCCCGCCTGCTCGATGGACGCGGGCGCGATGCCCTCGCCCACCATGGCGATGGCCTCGTTGAGGAAGGTGCCAATCACGCGGCTGGTGAAGAAGCCCCGGCTGTCGTTGACGACGATGGGCGTCTTGCCAATCTGCACCGCGATGTCGATGGCCTTCGCCAGCGTCGCGTCACTCGTCTGCTTGCCGGCGATGAGCTCCAGGAGCGGCATCTTGTCCACGGGGGAGAAGAAGTGCATGCCGACGAAGTCCGGCGGCCGCTGCACGCCCTCCGCGAGCAGGGTGATGGGCAGGGTGGAGGTGTTGGACGCGAGCACCGCGTCCGGGGCCACCACGCCCTGGATCTCCTGGAACACCTTGTGCTTGAGCTTCACGTCCTCGAACACGGCCTCGATGACCAGGTCGCAGCCCGCGAGCGCGGCCGGGTCCTCCGCCGGGGTGATGCGCGAAAGCAGCGCGTCGCCCTTCTCCTTCGTGACGGAGCCCTTGGCGACGGCCTTCTCCACCAGCTTGACGGAGTAGCCCTTGCCCTTCTCCGCCGCCGCGAGGCTCACGTCCTTGAGCACCACGTCGATGCCGGCCTTGGCGCACACGTAGGCGATGCCCGCGCCCATCATGCCCGCGCCCAGCACGCCCACCTTCTTCGCGGTGTGCTGCGGGAAGCCCTTGGGGCGGCCGCCGCCGGAGTTGATGTGCTGCATGTCGAAGAAGAACGCCTGCATCATGTTCTTCGCGACCTGCCCGACGACCAGCTCGGTGAAGTAGCGCGACTCGATGGTGAACGCCGTGTCCACGTCCACCTGCGTGCCCTCCACCGCCACCGCCATGATGGCGCGCGGCGCGGGCATGTTCGCGCCCTTGAGCTGCTTGCGCAGGTTGGCGGGGAAGGCGGGCAGGTTCGCCGCGAACGACGGATTGGACGGCGTGCCGCCGGGGATCTTGTAGCCCTTCTGGTCCCACGGCTGCTGCGCGTTCGGGTTGGCCTTCACCCACGCCTTGGCCGCGGGCAGGAGCGCGTCCACGGAAGGCACCACCTCATGCACCAGCCCCAGCTCCTTCGCCTCCTGCGGGCGGTAGCGCTGGCCCTGGAGCAGCACCTTCATCAGCGCGTCCGTGATGCCCAGCATGCGCACCGTGCGCACCACGCCGCCGCCGCCGGGCAGCAGGCCCAGCGTCACCTCGGGCAGGCCCACCTGCGCGCCCTTCACGTCCGCCAGGATGCGGCGGTGACACGCGAGGGCGATCTCCAGCCCGCCGCCCAGCGCCGCGCCGTTGATGGCCGCGACCACGGGCTTGCCGAACGTCTCCAGCGTGCGCAGCTGCGCCTTGATCTCCTGGGCCAGGTCGAAGACCTGCCTCGCCTCGTCCTTCTTCACGCGGCGCAGGTCGTTCAGGTCGCCGCCCGCGAAGAAGGTCTTCTTCGCGGAGGTGATGACCACGCCGGTGATGCTGGCCTTCTCCTTCACCAGCCGGTCCACCGCCGCGCGCATGGACTTCACGTAGGCGGCGTTCATGGTGTTGGCGGACTGGTTGGGGTCGTCCATCGTCAAGACGACGATGCCGTCCGCGTCCTGTTCCCAGCGCAGGGTGTTCTGTTCGCTCATGGGGTTCGCTCGAGAGTGTTTGGGAGGAGGGGAGGGTTCAGACGCGCTCGACGAGGGTGGCCACGCCCATCCCGCCGCCGACGCACAGGGTGACGACCGCGCGGCGCGCCTTGCGGCGCTCCAGCTCGTCCACCACGGTTCCAAGGATCATGGCGCCGGTGGCGCCCAGCGGGTGCCCCATGGCGATGGCGCCGCCGTTGACGTTGAGCTTCTCGTCCGGGATGTCCAGGTCCTTCTGGTACTTGAGGACCACGGAGGCGAAGGCCTCGTTGAGCTCGAAGAGGTCGATGTCCTTCGCCGACAGCCCGGCGATGTCCAGCAGCTTGCGGGTGGCCGGCAGCGGGCCGGTCAGCATGATGGTGGGCTCCGCGCCGGAGGTGGCCACGGCGGCGATGCGCGCGCGCGGCGTGAGGCCCAGCGCCTTGCCCACCTGCTCCGAGCCCACCAGCACGAGCGCCGCGCCGTCCACGATGCCGGAGGAGTTGCCCGGCGTGTGGACGTGGTGGATGCGCTCCACCGCGTGGTACTTCTGGAGCGCCACCGCGTCGAAGCCGCCCATCTCGCCCATGGTGGTGAAGGACGCGTTCAGCTGGCCCAGCGAGGCCACGGTGGAGTCGGGGCGCATGTGCTCGTCGCGGTCCAGGATGGTGAGGCCGTTCTGGTCCACCACGGGGACGATGGACTTCTGGAAGTAGCCGTTCTTCCACGCGTGGGCGGCGCGCTCCTGCGAGCGCACGGCGTAGCGGTCCACGTCCTCGCGGGTGAAGCCCTCCATGGTCGCGATGAGGTCCGCGGAGATGCCCTGGGGCACGAAGGAGGTGTCGTAGTTGGTGGCGGGGTCCAGGGCCCACGCGCCGCCGTCGGAGCCCATGGGGACGCGGGACATGCTCTCCACGCCGCCCGCGAGGACCAGGTGCTCCCAGCCGGAGCGCACCTGCTGCGCGGCCAGGTTCACCGCCGTCAGGCCGGAGGCGCAGAAGCGGTTGAGCTGCACGCCGCCGGTGGTCTCCGGCAGGCCCGCGGCCAGCACCAGCGTGCGCGCGATGTCCGCGCCCTGATCCCCGACGGGGGACACGACGCCCAGCACCACGTCGTCGATGCGCTTCGGGTCCAGGTTCGGGTGGCGCCGCTTGAGCGCGTCCACCAGGCCGACGAGCAGCGACACCGGCTTGGTGCCGTGCAGGGCGCCCTTCTTGCCCTTGCCGCGAGGTGTACGGACGGCGTCGAAGATGAATGCTTCCTGGCTCACGGGGAGCCTCCTTGTGAGAAGGGAGGGGCTACAGAGACCGGGCGACGAGCTCCTTCAGGACCTCGTTCGCGCCGGCGAAGATTCGCAGGACGCGGGTGTCCGCGAACAGGTGGGCGATGGGGTCCTTCTTCATATACCCGTCTCCGCGCGAGCGCTGGAGGCACCGCTCCACTGCGAGGCAGGGCAGGCCGGACACCCAGTACTTCGCCGTGGAGGAACATGGAATTGAGCGCGAGCCATGGAGAAGCAGCCGTCCGTGTCTCCCGCCAGCGCCCCGCCGCTCGAGCCCCTCACCGGGCCCCAGGTCCGCGACGCGGTGAAGGTCCCTGGCAATGGCGAGGGGGACCGGGACCGCGTGCTCCCCTGGGAGGGCGGCCTCCGGGCGCGCCCCCTCGGGCCTGGTGACTCGGGTCATCAGCTGGTGATTGGCGTCATCGCGCCGGGCCGCCGTGGGGAGGGGCGGGGGCACGGGCATGGGCGGCCCAAGTGGCTGAATTCACGGCGCCTGGGGGCGTGAGCGGCGGGGCTGGGGGGCTGGCACGCGCCGTGCTCTTGGGTCCCGGCATGTCCATCTCCTCCCTGAACCGCGCGTCTTCCTTCCAGCCTTCCTCGAGCATCTCCCAGCTCAAGCCGGCCAACGCTCCGGCTCAGGGTGTGGTGGGTTCCCAGGCACAGCCGCCCCGGAGCGACCTGCGCCGGATGCTCATGACCGACTCCTTCGAGGCGGGCCCGAGCAGGCTGGGCGGCGCCTCCGGGGACTTCGAGAAGCAGCTGTCGCAGCTCGTGAGCCAGCTCACGCAGCTGGCGCAGGTCCTCCAGGCGCAGTCGCCCGCGGGCCTGGGCCAGGGCGCCGAGGGTGCCGCCTCCGCGGTGGGCGGCGCGGCCCCGGCGCAGCAGGCGGCGCCCGCTTCTTCGGCCTCCACCTTCGAGGCTCCCGCGTCGGCGGCTCCGGCG
>JAFADT010000005.1 GCA_023424585.1 Pseudomonadota bacterium | reverse complement strand
AGCCCCCTCAACGCATGGCTCAGCAGCGGCAGGCGTCCGTCCTCATCACGAGCGTCTTCCACCATCCGCGAAGCCAGTGCCCCCTCCATTTGGAGTCCCGCGTGGCGCGACAGGCCGTGGACGACCTGTACGAGGCAAGATGCCCTCATGGGTGGCAACGGGTAGCGCACGGCCTCAGGCAGGTTCCGGGCCAGCGCGGGGAGTTGCTGCTCCAGCCGGTGCAGGAAATCACCGCGCACCGCCGTGAGCATGCGCAGTGGCACCTCGCCGCCCATCAAGGACTCGGCCAACAACGCATCGAACGCTTGCCGGTCCGCTTCGTCGAGCGTGAGCAGTTCCTCCAGGGGCTCGAGGACCAGCAGCAGGAGGAAGCCCGGTGGCGTCTTCGCCGAGACGAGGCCCCGCAGCGCGGCGGGCCCCGCTCGCAGCGTCCGAAGCAGTGCGTCCTTCGACTCAGAGGCCAGGGCCGTCACGAGCGCCTGGGCCAGTCCGTCCCAAAGGGTCGCCGACGGACGAACCGTGGCAATGAGCCATCGGGCGCCCTGCCGGATATCCAAGGTCCTCAGCCGGGGCAGGAGCCCCGCGTGGAGCAACGAGGACTTTCCTCCACCACTGGGGCCTTCCACCTGGACCCAGCGGCGAGCCCCAACGCGCGCTTCTTCCAGGAGCCCGAGCAGCGCCGCCACTTCCGCGTCACGTCCGTAGAAGAGCGCGGCATGGGACTCGGTGAAGGGTGCAAGCCCCGGGATGGGGCAGTCCTCGGGTTCAGGTTTCCAGGATTGCGCCAGGACCTCCTGGCACCGCTCCATGGAGGGCCGGGCCTCCGCCTCCTTGGCGAGGAGGGTGGCCACGAACGCGGACAGTGCCCCGGGCACATCCGGAGCGCATTGCCTCAAGGCAGGAGGTTCCTCCTTAGCATGCGCGGTCAGCAGTTCGATGGGCTCGGTCGAGGCGAAGGGCGTGTGGCCCGCGAGCAGTTCGAAGAGCACCACCCCCAGGGAGTACACATCTGCGCGCGGCCCGACAGACGCGGCACTGCGAAACTGTTCGGGCGCCATGTATGCGTACGTGCCAATGAGGGTCGACTCATGCGTATGGACATGGGTCAGGTCCAGAGGCCCCGCGTCACCGGGAGGCAGCTTGGCGATGCCAAAGTCCAGGAGCTTCACCCTCTGACCCGGAGCCTTCGTGGCCTCCGGGCAGAGGAAGATGTTCTCGGGCTTCAAGTCGCGATGGACGATGCCGCGTGCGTGGACGTCCACCATGACGCTCGCGATCTGACAGCACAGCGCCAGGGCCCCGAGGAAGTCGCCTCTGGATTTGTTCATCCATTCACGCAGGGACTGCCCCTGGAGCAACTCCATGGCGAGGAACGCGGTAGTGCCAATCCGCCCGCTGTCGAGAACGCGCACCACACCCGGATGGTCCAGTCGCGCCAGGGCCTGCGCTTCTTGAAGGAAGCGCGCGACAAGCTGGGGATCCTCCGCGGACTCGGGCGACAGCAGCTTGAGGGCCACCTCCTGTCCGGTTGCTTCGTGGAGCGCCGCGAAGACCTGCCCCATGCCTCCGCTTCCCAGCAGGCGGAGGAGCCGGTAGGGGCCCACCTGGATGAGCGTCTCGGGTCCGGTCACAGCGCCGCCGTCACTCCCGTCCAGTGCTGCGCGGCCCAGCCCAACGCGCCCAGGCCCACAACCAGCGCGCTGAACTCCACCAGCGTGCGCAGGTCTCCCTTCTCCGACGCGGGCGTGAGCAGGGCCCGGAACGCGGCCACTCCCGCGATGATCAACAGCAGGTTCTCTCCCGTGGCGAACCACGTCGCGCCCACCACGGCCACCACCAGCCATCGCTGCGGGCGCGCCAGCGCCCGGAACCCGCGTGAGCCGTCCAGCTGCCACACCGGCACCAGGTTGAACAGGTTCATCCATGCCGCGAAGTGCGCGATGGCACCCAGGACCTTCCACCCCGTCAGCACCGCCGCCACCAGCACCACCACCACCGCCGCGCTGCCCCAGATGGGCCCCGCAAGCCCCATGCGCGCATCCTCGCGCTCATCCACAGGCTCCTGTTTCAGGCGAACGACCGCACCAAAGCCCGGGATGAACATGGGCGCGCTGGCCTTGATGCCCAGCCGCCGCAGCGCCGCCACGTGCCCCATCTCGTGCACGTAGATGCACGCCACCAGCCCCAGCGCGAAGCTCCAGCCCCATATCGTCCAGTAGAAGCTCAGCGCAAACAGCATGGAGAACAGCGTGCTCGCCTTCGTGAGCCCGAGCAGCAGCAGCTTCCCCTTGCCCAACAGCAACGCCAGCACGAACTTGAACTTCCACAGCATCAGGCCCACCGCGCCCATGCTGGCCAACACCTTCGGCATCCCCGAACGCTTGCGCTCCGCCTCCACCAGCGGCCCCGACAACCCCTGCGCATCTGCCTGCTGACCCAACGCCTTCACCCGCGCCGTCACCTGCGCGTGCTGCGCCGTGCCCCGTGGCAACAACTCCAGGGCCTCGCGCCACAGCGCCAACGCCTCCATCGGCGCGCCCCGCCCTGACGCCGCCTGCGCGTCCGCCGCCAGCTGCGCCAGCCGCTTCGCGTACACCAGCCGCTGGCACGACGGACACGTGAGCAGCCGGGGCGCGAGCTCCGAACCACACCCCTCACACCGCTGCGTGAGGAGCGAAACCGCGAGCGCTTCAGCCAACGGCCTGCTCCTGCTCCGCCGGCGCGGCCTCACCCTCCGCGGACGCCTCCTGCAACTTGTACGGCCCGCCGAGGTGGAGCTCCGTCCGCTTCGTGCGGCGCCACGCCTCGAACAGCGCGAAGCTGTAGATGAGTCCGGAAATGGGACTGTCGATTCCCACGAGCACCGGGGCCGCCGGAGTCAGCACCGCGGTCCCCAACAGCGCGGCGATTGTCTGGACGTCCTCGTCCACCGGCTCCGCTGCCGCCGGCTCCTCCGCTTGGGAGAACCCCGCCGACACCTCCTTGTACACCTGCGGCGCCAGCGACGCGGCCACCGACAGGTACGTCAGCACCACCGCCAGCGCCTGGTAGCCCCCGCCGCCGCGGCTCTCCGAGCCCTTGAACACCGCCATCCCCACCATCCACCCCACCCCGATGGCGACGAGGCCGATGTTGATGCCCGACAGGCTCACCACCCAGTACGCGATCGCGCCGGCGATGGCCGCGCCAACGCCAAACACGGATGCCTTCAAGACGCGCTTCAACTTCGAACCGCCCGTCATCGCCGCCTCCACGTCTTCGCGGCACGCGGGGCACAGCAGGCGCGTGTTCAAGTCGTAATACACGCTCTTGATGGCGCGCTGGCAGACGGAGCACTTCGGCGCAGAGGGCGCTTCGGTGAACTCGGCGCGGTCGAACTGAAGCGGCGCCGCGTCATCGGACGGCGGAGGAACAGGCTGGGTCATGGGCGGGGCTTGCGACAGGAAATGAAGAACGGGCCGGTCCAACCTAACAGAAGCCCGCCACCGCCCCCAAGCCGGTGTCTGTCTTCAGCCGCCCTGCCGCAGCGCCGCGTGCCGCGCCGCCTGCACCAGCGCCACCAGGTCCCGGTTCTTCGCCACGTCGCCCCCCGCGGGCCTCGCGTGCTCCGGCGAGAACAGCCGCGCGGGCGTGCGCGCCTGGCCCCGCAGCATCACGAAGAGGCGCAGGGCGTCCCGCAGGGCCTCCGCCTCCGGCCCCTCCTCCGCGCGCGCCCGCTGCGCGGCCTGCTCCAGCCGCGACCACGCGACCTCTTCGTTCCATGCGCCCCGGGGCCGCTCGCGCGACAGGGCCGCCAGCGCCGCCGCCG
>JAFADT010000998.1 GCA_023424585.1 Pseudomonadota bacterium | reverse complement strand
CGTCACGGGCTACCTGCGCACCGGCCGCGACTGACGGACCCGGGGGCTACTCGCCCCGGGCGCGGCTCTCGAAGCGCGTGTACTCCGCGAGGAACACCAGATCGACGGACCCGATGGGGCCGTTGCGCTGCTTGGCGACGATGAGCTCCACGGGGATGACCGTGTTGCCGCCGCCCCCTCCACCACCGCCGCCTCCACCGCCACCCCCTTCGCCGCCGTCCTCTTCCGTCTCACGGTGGATGAACATCACCACGTCGGCGTCCTGCTCGATGGAGCCGGACTCACGCAGGTCCGACAGCATGGGCTTGCCGCCCTTGCGCTCCTCCACCTTACGGCTGAGCTGGCTGAGCGCGATGATGGGCACCTCCAGCTCCTTGGCCAGCTGCTTGAGCGCGCGGGAGATCTCCGCCACCTCCAGCTGGCGGCTCTCCACCTTGCCCTTCTGGTGCATCAGCTGGAGGTAGTCGATGACGATGAGCGACAGGCGCGGGTCCTTCTGCTTCACGCGCCGCGCCTTCGCGCGCAGGTCGAACGGGGACAGGCCGCCGGAGTCGTCGATGTAGATGGGCGCGTTGTAGAGCGCGCCCGCCATCTCCTGGAACTTCTCCTCGTCGTGGGGCGACAGCCGGCCGCCGCGCAGCTTCTTCATGTCCACGCGCGCCGTGGACGCCAGCAGACGCATGAGCAGCTGATCCGCGGGCATTTCCAGGCTGAAGATGCCGACGGCCTTGTTCTCCTTCAGCGCGGCGTGCACCGCGATGTTCATGGCGAAGGACGTCTTGCCGATGCCGGGACGCGCCGCGAGGATGATCAGCTCGCCGGCGTGCAGGCCCGTCAGCTGGTTGTCCAGGTCGATGTAGCCCGTGGACAGGCCCGTCACGCCCGTCGCCGCGCTCTTCATCTTGTCCAGCAGGTCGAGCGTCTGCTCCATCAGCTCGCTGACCGGCCGCAGGTCGCCCTCGCGCTTCTTCTCCGCGAGGAGGAAGACCTTGCGCTCGGCCTCGTCGAGCAGGACCTCCAGCTCGCCCGTCTCCTGGCTGGCGAGGTCCTGGATCTCCCGGCCCACGTTGGCCAGGCGCCGGCGGATGGCCTGGTCCTTGACGATGTGGGCGTACTGGACGGCGTTGGCCGCCAGCGGGACGACCTGGTCCAGGCCCATCAGGTACGCGGGGCCGCCCACCGCGACGAGCTGGCCGAGGATCTTGAGCTCCTCCGCGAGCGTCAGGTGGTCCACCTGCTTGCTCTGCGCGTCCAGCCGCATCATCGCGGCGAAGATCTGCGCGTGCGAGGGGCTGGAGAAGTCGTCCGCGTGGACGACCTCCGCCACGGGAGTGATGAGCCCGTTGTCCGCCAGCACGGCGCCCAGCACCGCGCGCTCCGCGGCAAGGTCCTCGTGGACCCGCCGTCCTTCCCTACCGTCCAGGACGTTCTGCATGGCTGCTTGGAACCTCTACAGGCAGCGTCTGACACGTTCCAGCGGACGTCCAGTTTCCAGGCAACAGACCTGTAGCACCCGGTGGGTCCGGCTGGGATGCCGCGACCCGCCGTGGCTCCCGGGCCCGGCCTCCGGGTGAACAGACCCGGCGCGTCGGGCTACTCGGCGGCGCCCCACTGCTGGAGGAAGGCCTCGCGGTAGGTGCGACTGAGGATCACCGTGGAGCCGTCCTTGAGCACGAGGATGCCGTCCCCGTGCGTCCACGGCTCCAGGCGGGCCACGGCCTCCAGGTTGACCAGGTCGCTCCGGTGCACGCGCACGAAGCGGCCGGGGTCCAGGCGCTCCTCCAGGGCGCGCAGCGTCTGGCGCACCAGGTGCTCGCCCTGGGCGGTGTAGAGCCGCACGTACTTGTCCTCGGACGACAGGCGCCACACGGTGTCCAGGCGCAGGGGGACCCAGCCCTCGCCCACCTTCACCACC
Organism: Pseudomonadota bacterium; assembly: GCA_023424585.1. GTDB lineage: Bacteria > Myxococcota > Myxococcia > Myxococcales > Myxococcaceae > Corallococcus. The sequence continues at coordinate 5,344 of JAFADT010000998.1, read as the reverse complement.
AGCCGCTCCCGGGGGCGCTCCGGGCGGGCCCGGGTCACCGTGGCGAGCAGGGCCTCCAGCGCGGCGGCGCCGTGCGTCCCCGCGCTCAGGAGCGCATGGGCCTTGTCGAGCGCCCGGGTGAAGCGCCCGGCGTCGTAGGGCTTGAGGAGGTAGTCCGCCGCGTGGGCCTCGAAGGCCTGGAGCGCGAAGCGCTCGTAGGCGGTGGAGAAGATGACCGAGGGGCACGCGTCCGGCCCGAGCGCCTCCAGGACCTCGAAGCCGGTGAGGCCGGGCATCTGCACGTCCAGCACCACCAGGTCCGGCCGCAGCGCCTCGATGCGCGCGAGCGCCTCCGTCCCGTCCTGGGCCTCGCCCACGCAGGTGAAGCGGGCGTCGGCGGCCAGCAGGCGCTTCACCTTCGCGCGCGCGGGCGCCTCGTCGTCCACCACCAGCACGCGGAACACCGTCATGAGCCCTCCACCCGGGGCAGCCACACCGTCACGCGCGCGCCGCCCTCCGGCCCCGCGCCTCGCTCCAGCCGGGCCCGTTCGCCGTGCAGCAGCGTGAGCACGCGCGCCAGCTGCGTCAGCCCCACCCCAGGGCCCGACGCGGGGGAGGGGGCCCCGAAGCCGCGTCCGGTGTCCTCCACCTCCAGCGCCCAGCGGTCCGCCTCGGCGCGGGCGCGGATGCGGACCTCCAGCGCGCCGCGCAGGTCCTGGTTGTGCTTCACCGCGTTCTCCACCAGCGTCTGCAGCGCGAAGCAGGGCACGCGCTGCGGCTCCAGCCCTGGCGCCACGTCCCAGCGCACGTCGAGCCGGTCGCCGAAGCGCGCCGCGAGCAGCGCGACGAAGCGCTCGGTGTGGCCGCGCTCCTCGGACAGCGTCCAGGTGGGCTCGGTGCGCTCCAGGCTCGCGCGCAGCAACTGGCCCAGGTCGCTCAGGAGCCGGTCCGTGCGCGGCAGGTCCTCGTACATCACCGACCCGATGGTGTGCAGCGCGTTGAAGAGGAAGTGCGGGTGCAGCTGGCCCGTGAGCGCCTGGAGCTGCGCGGCCCTCAGCTCGCCCTCCAGCTCCGCGGACCGCAGCGCGCGGGCCTGTCGCTCCCGCCACTCGTACAGGAGCGCGATGACCGCGCAGCCCAGGCCGTAGGTGACCAGGTCCTTCTGGGCCTCCATCGGGAGCGCGTACACGGCGGGCCCCAGGTCGTAGTCCCCCAGGTGCAGGAGCGCGTAGACCGCGTGCCGGAAGCCGGCCATCAGCGCGATGTGCAGCGACGTGAAGAGGAGGAACGCCGCCGCGTGGAGGCCCAGGAAGCGCGTCCAGCCCACGCGGAGCGACGGCGCGTTGAGCACCGCGGTCATCAGGATGGGCAGCAGCAGCGTGACGGCCAGCGCGCTGGTCACCTCCCAGATGAACGCCGGCGCCCAGGGGCCCGGGGCCGGCCACATGAGCTGCGTCAGCCGCACCGCGCTGCCCTGCCACACGCCCAGGGCCACGCCGAACGCCAGCGCCTTCAGCGCGGGACGCAGGCGCAGCCGGGGCCACCGCCACGGCATGGACGGGGCGTCGGCCGGGGCGCTCACCCCACCGCCTCCGGGGCCAGGGCGGCCGGACGCGCCGCGCGCGGCTTCATGCCGAACAGCGGCCGGAGCCAGGACACGCGCGACACGCCCTCGCACAGCGCCAGCGTGAGGGTGAAGGACAGGAGGAGCACCGCGAGGAGCATGGCCCAGGGACCCACCGGCAGGCGCAGGCACAGCGCGCCCACGCAGACGATGACCGTCTGGTGGAGGATGTAGAACGGATACGACAGCGCCTGCGCGCGCGGAAGCCACGCGGGGGCCGTGCGCACGTGGCGCCGGGCGTAGGCGAGCGCCGTCAGCAGCCCGCTCCAGAGGAGCACCGTGCCCCCCACGATGGCGGGCACCACCGGCATCACCGGCCACGGGAGCGCCCACTCCACGAAGAGCGCCGCCCCCGCCACGGCCAGGAGCACGTGGCGCAGCGCCACCAGCCGCTCCCACGCGCCCGGGCAGCGGCCCAGCAGGTGCCCGTAGAGGAACAGCAGGCCGTAGAGGAGGAAGGTGCGCGGATCATCCAGCAGCGCGTGCGTCTCCGGGAAGTCGCGCAGCAGCACCCGGGTGAGCGCCAGCGGGACCGCCAGCCACAGCACGTTCACCCCGCGCGACAGCCACGCGTCCGCCCCCGCGAGGAACCGGCCCCCGGCTTGCGTCCGCAGCGCCGCGAAGAGGGGCAGGGCCATGAGGCAGTAGACGAACAGGTAGGCCACGAACCACAGATGGTGCCAGCTGAAGCTGCCCGCGGGGTAGGGCACGAAGCGGAACACCGTCGGGTAGAACTCGGCGTAGCTGCCGTGGAGCTGCCCGCGGAAGAGGCGCTCCACGTAGATCTGGGGCGGCACCACCACGAACATCCCGAACACCAGCGGCAACAGCAGCCGCTTCGTCCGGTCCTTCGTGAACGCCCCCAGGCCGCGCCGCCGCAGCGCGAACGCCGTCCCCGCGCCGGAGATGACCATCAACAGCGGCATGCGCACCAGGTGCAGCGCGGACATCACCGGCTCCAGCACCGGCAGCGGCTGGGGGCTCTTCACATGCCACTCCCAGGTGTTGAACATCATCCCCGTGTGGAACAGGTGCAGCACCACGATGGCCAGCACCCGGAGCCAGTCCAGGTCGGGGTGGTGTGCGGGGGCGGGGCGGGGTGGGGCGCTCATGCGGTGGGACCTCCAGGCGGTGTCCGTGGTGGAAGTACCCACGCCCGGGCCGCCCCTCCACGCGGATGCCGTGAGGCGGACCGGGGGCGGCGCGAGCCGGACGCCCGGGGCGCCGCGAGTGGCCCCGCCCGACGCGAAAAGGGCCGCCCGGTCGCCCGGACGGCCCTCTTCTCGAAGCGATGGAGCGCTTCAGGTGAGGCGGTGGACTACTCAGCCACCACGTCGACCTTGATCTTCGCCGTCACCTCGCGGTGCAGGCGCAGCTCCACGTCGTAGCTGCCCAGCGACTTGATGGGCTCGGCCAGGTGCAACTGGCGGCGATCCACCTGCTGGCCCTGGGCCGCGAGCGCCTCGGCGATGTCCAGCACCGTGACGGAGCCGAACAGCTTGTCCTGCTCGCCCACCTTGCGCTTGACGGTGACCTTGACGTTGCCCAGCTTCTTGGCCTGCTCGTCGGCGGCGCCCCTCAGCTTGGCGTTGCGGGCGGCCTGCACGGCCTTCTCGTGCTCCAGCTGGCGCAGGTTCTGCTCGCTGGCCAGCACCGCCTTCTTGCGCGGCAGCAGGAAGTTGCGGCCGTAGCCGTCCTTCACCGTGACGAGCTCGCCGGACTTGCCGAGGTTGTCGATGTCCTCACGCAGAATGACCTTCATGTTCCTGGCTCCTGTGTTGCGGACCGGCGACTAGCCGACCACCGCGTTGTAGGGGAGGAGCGCGATGCCGCGGGCGCGCTTGATGGCCACCGCCACCTCACGCTGGTGCTTCGCGCAGTTGCCGGAGATGCGGCGGGGGATGATCTTGCCGCGCTCGGTGACGAAGTACTTCAGCGTCGCCTGGTCCTTGAAGTCCACCTGCGCGTTCTTCTCCGCGCAGAAGCGGCAGACCTTCTTGCGGCCGAAGCCGCGACCGCCGCGCTTGTCGTCGTCGCCGCCCATGCCGCGGTCGCCGCGATCACCACCCCGGTCGCGGTCACCGCCGCGATCGCCGCCACGGTCGCCACCGCGCGAACCGCCGCCGTAGCCGCCACCGCCACCGGGGCCGCGGGAAGCGCCCGCACCCTGCTTGCTATCCATGCCGTTGCTCATGAACGTTCTCGTTTCCTGGAAGGTTGGGGGAAGGTCCCGACGGAGGCGTTACGCCTCCTCGGAGGACTCCTCTTCCGAATCGCCACCCGCGAACTCGGGAGCCTCGCCGCGGAAGCCACCCTCGCGGTCCGCCGGAGCGCCCGGACGGGTCTCCTCGACGTCGCCGGCCAGCTTGAGATCCTCGAGCACCGGACGCGACTCGGGGTCCACCTCGTCCGCGATCTTCACGGAGATGTAGCGGGTGACCTCGTCGAGGTTGCGCAGGTTGCGCTCGATCTCCGCCACCAGCTTGCCGTCACCCAGGAAGCTCGTGTGGACGTAGATGGCGCGGGGCTGCTTGGCCACGGGGAACAGCGTCTTCTTCTTCCCCCACACCGTGAAGCGGAGGACCTTGCCACCCTCGCGCGAAACGATGCCGCGGACGCGCTCCTTGAGCTTGTCCACGTTGTCGTCGGTCAGGTCCGGCTTGACCAGGAAGATGGTCTCGTACTCACGAAGCCGCTTGGCGGCCTGCGTCTCTGCCATGTTTCTCTCCCCTTGGGGTCGAGTGCCCCCCGGACCATCCGGGGAGCGGGGAAACGGCCGGCGGCCCTCGAAGGCCACCACCGGGGACGGGAAATCCTCTCGCGCGCCCGTCACCGTCGCGCCTTGGCCCGTGCGTGAACACGGGAAGCTTTGAAAGAACATCCACCGGATGGAGCGCGGGACGCCCCTCCGGGGGAAGGGGGCTTCTAAGAGGACCCCTCCCGGAAAGTCAAGCGGAGGGAAGGGGCCAGGCGGCCGGCCCGCCGCTTCAGGCCCGGCGGTTGTGGCGGTTCATGGCCGTGGCGAGCCCGTCGCGCACCCAGCTCTCCGCCATGTCCGCCGCCTTGCCGATGAGCTCCTCCAACTGGCGGCGCTCGCCGTCGTCGAAGTTGGACAGGACGTAGCCCGCCACGCGCTCCTTGGCGTTGGGCCCCTCCGGCTTGCCAATGCCCACCCGCACGCGGATGAAGGCGTCCTCGCCCAGGCACTGCACCAGGCTCTTGAGGCCGTTGTGCCCGCCCGCGCCGCCGCCCGCCTTGAGCTGGAGCCGCCCGAAGGGCAGGTCCAGCTCGTCGTGCACCACCAGCACGTCCTGCACGGGGATCTTGTAGAAGCGCGCGGCCTCCGCCACGGAGCGCCCCGACAGGTTCATGTACGTCTGCGGCTCCACGAAGAGGATGCGCTCGCCGCCCAGGCTTCCCTGGCCCACCCGCGCCTGGAACTTGTCCTGGGTGAGCTCCGCGCGGGCGCGGGCGAGCAGCGCGTCCACCACCATGAACCCGACGTTGTGGCGGTGGCGCTCGTATTCGCGCCCGGGGTTGCCCAGCCCGCAGATGAGCTTCATGGAAGGCTCCGAACCAGAAGGCCGCCGCCAGGGGAGGCCGGAAAAGACAGCGGGGCAGGCCCTGGAAGAGGCCCGCCCCGCGAACAGAGACCGGATGGCGGAAGGGGACTACTTCTTCGCCGGGGCCTTGGCCGCGGCCGCCGCGGGGGCCTTCGCGTCGCCCGCCTTCGCGTCGCCC
>JAFADT010000031.1 GCA_023424585.1 Pseudomonadota bacterium | reverse complement strand
CGACTGGCTCACGCGCGCCCACGCGCAGGCGACCCAGGCCGCCTCCCGCGTCTGGGCCCCCTGAAGGCTTTCCCCACCCCTTTCGCAGCAACAGGAGTTGGAAGATGAGCAAGAAGTCCGTGGTGCTGGCGTTCTCCGGCGGCCTCGATACCGCCTTCTGCGCGGTGTACCTGCGCGAGCAGGGCTGGGACGTCACCACCGTCACCGTGGACACCGGCGGCTTCCCGGCCGAGCAGTTGGAGCGCATCCAGGCCCTGTCGCAGAAGCTGGGCGCGGTGGCGCACCACACGGTGGACGCGCGCGACACCCTCTTCCAGGGCTACCTGCGCTTCCTCATCGCCGGCAACGTGCTGCGCGGCCAGCTCTACCCGCTGAGCGTCTCCGCCGAGCGCGCCTGCCAGGCCGTGGAGACCGTGCGCATGGCGGAGGCGCTGGGCGTGCAGGCCGTGGCCCACGGCAGCACCGGCGCGGGGAATGATCAGGTCCGCTTCGACGTGGCCTTCCGCACGCTCGCGCCGCAGCTACAGCTCATCACGCCCATCCGCGACCTGGCGCTCTCCCGGCAGCAGGAGCTGAGCTTCCTCGCGGAGCGCGGCTTCCACCTGCCGGCGAAGACGGGGGCGTACTCCATCAACGAGGGCATGTGGGGCACGTCCGTGGGCGGCCGCGAGACGCTGGACTCGTGGAGCACCCTGCCAGAGGCGGCCTTCCCTGGCGGTGAGATCCCCACCGACCTGAAGCCCCTGCCGCTGGTCATCTCCTTCGACAAGGGCGTGCCGGTGGCGCTCGACGGCCAGGCGCTGTCCGCGGTCGAGGTGGTGGAGAAGCTCAACGCGATGGGCCGGCCCTACGGCATCGGCCGGGGCGTGCACCTGGGCGACACCATCCTGGGCATCAAGGGCCGCGTGGGCTTCGAGGCGCCCGCGGCGCACCTGCTCATCGCGGCGCACCGCGAGCTGGAAAAGCTGGTGCTGTCGGGCAAGCAGCTCTTCTGGAAGGAGACGGTGGGCAACCTGTACGGGTCGCTCCTGCACGAGGGGCACTTCTTCGACCCGCTGGTGAAGGACCTGGAGGCGTTCCTCGCCTCCTCGCAGGACCGCGTGACGGGCGAGGTGAAGCTGACGCTCACCCCGCGCGCCCACGTCGTGGAAGGCGTGCGTTCGCCGCACTCGCTGATGGACGCGAAGGTGGCCACGTACGGAGAGGCCAACGTGTTGTGGACGGGGACGGAGGCGGCGGGGTTCGCCAAGCTCTACGGCGTCGCGCAGATGCTGTCGCGGAAAGCGAAGTGACGACATGAAGATCCACGTCGACAAGGTGGGCAGTGTCACGCGCAACCTCCAGGTGGGGCGCACGGTGCACCTCACGGACGAGGTGAAGTGCGAGGAGGGCGCCGTCATCGCGGTGCGCATCCACGGGGAGAAGAGCGTCTACAACCAGTTGGAGGACGTGAACGGCCGGCTCGTCACGCTCCACGCGGGCGACATCGTCGTGGGCGCGCTGGGCCACCGCAACGCGCTGCACGGCTACGAGGGCATCGTGCCCCCGTCCGTCGCGGTGGGTGACAGGCTCCACATCCTCAACATGGGCGGCGTCATCGGGAAGTGCACGTCGCACAACCCGGGCGTGGGCGCGCCCTTCGAGGCCGAGGTGCTGGGCCAGGTCCTCACCTTCCCGGAGTTCCAGTCGCGCGCGGGCCAGCACGCGCACATCTCCAACGGCGCGCTCAAGGGCACGTCGAGGGCGGTGACGTGCCCGGTGGTGTACGTGGTGGGCACCTGCATGAACGCGGGCAAGACGTACGCGGCCAGCGTGGTGGTGCGCAAGCTGGCCCAGGCGGGCTACCGCGTGGGCGGCGCGAAGCTCACGGGGGTGTCGCTGATGCGCGACACCCTGGCCATGCAGGACAGCGGCGCGGACGTGGTGATGGACTTCACCGACGCGGGCGTCGTGTGCACCGGCGCGCGCACGGCGTCCAAGGTGGCGCGGATCGTCTTCTCGGAGATGGCGGCCCAGGACGTGGACGTCATCGTCGCGGAGACGGGCGACGGCATCATGGGCGAGTACGGCGTGCAGGCCATCCTGGCGGACCCGGAGCTCAAGGCGCTGGGCGGCGCGTACATCCTGTGCGCGAACGACCCGGTGGGCGCGGCCGGCGGCGTGCGGCACCTGCGCGAGGTGTACGGCATCGAGATGGACATGGTGGCCGGGCCCGCCACGGACAACGCGGTGGGCGTGCGCTTCGTGGAGCAGGTGGTGGGGCTGCCCGCTCGCAACGCGCGCGCGGATCCGAACGCCCTGGGAAGTCTCATCGTGGAGAAGCTCGCGCCCAGGCTGGGAGCGGGGAGGAAGTCATGACGTCGCCTGCGCACATCTACATTCTCGGGGCCTCCGGTTTCGGCGGAGGCGAGCTGCTGCGGCTGCTCGCGAACCATCCTGGCAACGCCGGCATCCGCGTGGTGTCCCGGCACCACGCGGGGTCGCCCATCCACAAGGTGCACCCGCACCTGCGCGGCCTCGTGGAGGGCCGCTTCGAGGCGGAGCCGGACTGGCGCTGGCTCGCGGACTCGCCGCGCCCGGTGGTGTTCAGCGCGCTGGGGCATGGCGAGCTGGCGTCGCAGTTCGCCGGGCTGGAGCAGCAGTGGGCGGACGCGGGGCTCGCGGACCGGCTGCTGCTGGTGGACCTGTCGTCCGACTTCCGCCTGGACCACCCGGGCCGGTACGCGGGCGCCTACGGCCGGCCGCACCCGGCGCCGGAGCTGCTGGGCACGTTCACCTACGGCCTCACGGAGTGGAAGCGCGAGCAGGTGAAGACGGCGAAGCGCATCGCCAACCCGGGCTGCTTCGCGACGGCGGTGCAGCTGGCGCTGCTGCCCATCGCGGCCACGCCGGGGCTGGGGCTGCTGGCGGTGTCGGGCGTGACGGGCTCGTCCGGCTCCGGCTCGCTGCCGGGCGAGGGCACGCACCACCCGACGCGCGCGCATGACTTCCGCGCGTACAAGCCGCTGGAGCACCAGCACGAGGCGGAGGTGGAGGTGATGCTGGTGGCGCACGGCGCGCAGCGGCACCGGCTGGCCTTCGTGCCGCACTCGGCGCCCATGGTGCGCGGCATCTTCGCCACGGTGCAGTTCGAGTGGCCGGAGCACGGCGGCGCGGTGGTGACGCAGTCGCTGACGGAGAAGTACCGCCGCTACTACGAGGGCTCGAAGTTCGTGCGCATCGTGGAGGGCACGCCGCGCGTGGCCGCCGTCGCGGGCAGCAACTTCTGCGACATCTCCGTGGCGACGAAGGGCCGCTCCGTGGCGGTGATGGCCGCGCTGGACAACCTGGTGAAGGGCATGGCCGGCCAGGCCGTGCAGAACTTCAACGTTGCCCTGGGCTTCCCCGAGGACACCGGCCTGCGCCAGGCGGCCTGCTACCCGTAGGGACGTGAAGCCTCGGGCGTCGCCGCGCCACGCCCGGGGCTGCCGCGCCCGGCTCCGGGTGTGCCCTTTCAGGCCAGGGAGCCGCGCCCCGGTTCGTCGCCAGGAGGCGCGGTGCCCCTGCCCGTGCCGCGCGTCCTCAGGCCGCGGGCGTCTTCGGCATGTCGCCCGAGGGCCTGGTGCCCTCC
>JAFADT010000241.1 GCA_023424585.1 Pseudomonadota bacterium | reverse complement strand
TTGCGCGGCCTGGCCGGGGTCGGAGAGGGTGAGCAGCTCCTCCAGCTGATCGATGAAGAGCAGCAGCCCCCGTCCCCGGCCATGCGCCTCGCGCAGCGCCTGCCCCAGCCACGCGGGCGTGTCCGTGAGGGCGGTGACGAGCTCGGCCTCCTTCCGCCCCAGCACCGGCGCGAGCGCGGCGGCCAGCGCGTCGAGCGGGCGATGGCCGGGCCACAGCGTGACGATGTGCGGCTGCCGCCCGTCGCCCAGGTCGCCGGCCGCCACCCGAGGCAGCACCCCCGCGCGGCAGAGCGAGGACTTGCCCGTCCCGGAGTCCCCGGCGACGAGGACCTGCGGGCGCGTGCGCAGGCGCTCCAGCACCGCGCGGACGTCGCCCTCGCGTCCGAAGAAGAGCGCCCGGTGCTCGGCGGCGAACGGCGCCAGGCCCCGGTAGGGGTTCCCGGCGGCCAGCGGCGCGGGCGCGATGGAGCGCTCCAGGTGCTCCAGCGCCTCGCACAGCGCCTCCGCCGAGGCGAAGCGCTCCTGCGGCTCCACCGCGAGGCAGCGCAGGATGAGGGCGGCGAAGTCGGGGTCCACCTCCGGGCCCAGCGGGGCGCGGGGCGGCGTGTCCTCGGGCCTCCGCGACGCGCGGCGGGGCACCTGGCCCGTGCACAGCTCGTGGAGGATGAGGCCCAGCGCGTACAGGTCGCTCCGGGCGGTCGCGGGGCCTCCGGCGAGCAGCTCCGGCGCCAGGTAGGGCAGGGTGCCCACGAGCAGCGGTGCGCCGGACGCCAGCTCCGCGCCCACCTCGAAGCGCTCGGCGAGCCCGAAGTCGAGCAGCTTCACCTCGCCCTCGCGCGTGACGAGCGCGTTGGAGGGCTTGAGGTCGCGGTGCAGGACGCCCTGGCGGTGCGCCGCCGCCAGCCCCCGCGCCAGGCCCACGCCCAGGGACAGCACCCGGCGCCACGGCACCGGCAGGGGCAGCTCCGCGAGCGTCTCTCCGACGACGTACTCGGAGACGATGTACGGGTGGCCGTCCACCGCGCCCACGCTGAACACGCTGACGATGTTCGCGTGCTGGAGCCTCGCGAGCGCCCGGGCCTCGGTCGTGAACAGGTCGCGGAAGCGCGCATCCGGCCGCGCCGCCGCCATGAACTTCACCGCCACGCGCCGGTCCAGCGACGTGTCGTGCGCCAGGTACACGATGCCCATCCCGCCCCGGCCCAGCGGGCGCTCCAGGCGGAACGCGTCGAACGACGGCGGCGGCGCCCAGGGCTCCGGCTCCGGCGGCGGCAGGCGGTCCGTCTCCCGCGCGTCCGGAGGCTCCGGGTCCTCCGCCCCCGAGCGCTGGATGCCGGGCGTGAGCGTGGCCAGCAGGCCGCGGCACTCGTTGCACCCCGCGGCGTGGCGGTGCACCTGTGCCAGCGCCTCGTCCGTGAGCCGGTCCTCGAGGAGCTCGACCAGGACCTCGTCGGTCAGGCAGCTGGAATCAGGCGCGCTCACGGAAGGTCCCGCCCCTCACGCTAGGCCACGCGGCGCGCGGCGTTCAATGACACGCGCGGACGCGGTGCCCCACACCCTGCGCGAGGCGCGCCTGGAGGGCGGCTCGGAGCGCGTCATGCTATGGCCTTGCGCATGTCCCAGGTGCCCGCACTGGCCGCGACCTTCCTCGTGCACGCGAAGACGCGCTTCGTGCCCCCCTCGCCGGAGGAGCTCGCCGCGCTCGACGCCCTGCTGACGCGCGCCTGGGAGGACGCGCAGGCGCGCTGGCCCGGCGTCACGCTCTCCGCCGAGCGCTTCGTGACCCACGTCGCGGAGCGGCTCCCGCCAGCGAGCCCCACCGCGCCCCTCGCGCCGCTCGTCTCCGGCCTGTCCCTGCCGGAGCTGTACTTGGCGTGCGCCTGTCTCCACGGCAGCGCCGCCGCGCACGAGGCCCTGGAGTGCCACTACCTGGCCCGGCTGCCGGAGCGGCTGCGGAGCCTCCGCCAGCCCGACGCGATGATCGACGAGGTCCGCCAGCGGGTGGGCGTGAAGCTCCTGGTCGCGAACACCGGCCACGCGCCCGCCATCGCGGACTACACGGGGCGCGGCGGCCTCTTGAGCTGGGTGGTGGTCATCGCCAGCCGCATCGCGAACAAGCTGCGGGGCCAGGAGCAGCCCTCCTCGGAGGACGACGCGGAGGAGCTGTTCAAGGCGCTGCCCGCGCAGGGGTTGGACCCGGAGCTGGACGTGATGAAGCGCCGCCACCACGCGGCCTTCCGCCAGGCCGTGGGGGCCGCCGCCGCCGCGCTGTCGGCCGAGGATCGCCATCTGCTCCGCCTCCACTTCGCCGACCGGCTCTCCACGTATGAGATGGCGCCGCTCTTCCGCGTCAACCAGTCCACCATCTCCCGCTGGCTGAAGCGGGTGCAGCAGCAGGTCTACACGGAGACCCGGTGCCGCCTCCAGGAGCAGCTGGGCCTCTCCACGGAGGACTTCCAGAGCTTCATCGCCTTCGTGGACAGCCAGCTCGACCTGACCTTGAGCCAGCTGCTCGGCGAGCGGCGCGAGCCCTCGTCGGAGGGCTGAGCTACCGCGCTCGCGCGGGGGCCGCCTTCGGGGGGCCATAGGACAGGTTGCGCAGCAGCGCGGCCCCGGGCTTCACGTCGCCGCGGCGCACCGCGCAGACCTCGCCGTCCTCGCGCGTGTCGCCCGTGTCCGCCTGGAACCGGCCGGGGCACTCCTGGAGGATGAGCTCCAGCGCGCGGCCGTCGCGGGTGCGGGAGAGGCAGGTGGCGCCGTCGGGGGCCCAGGCGGCCTCGAAGGAGCCCTTCGCCGGGTCCCACTCCCGCGTCACCTCCGTCGCGCGCTCCAGCACGCCCAGCCGGTCGTAGATGTCGATGGTGGTGTCCTGGCGCGTGTGGCTGCGGCCGTTGCCGCAGTAGTCCGCGCGCGCCAGCCGGGTGCACGCCTGGTGGAGGCCCGCCAGCGACTGCCCGTCGCGCGAGGCCCAGGGCGCGTAGCCCCAGGAGATGCACTTGGCGATGGCGCCGTTCTCACACGCGAAGGTGACCCGGTCCGGCGCGTCCGCGTGGGCGCCGCTCGCGTCCCACACGCCGCCCACCGCGAGCGCTCGCGGGGCGGGGGAGCGGTCCAGCGCGACGCAGGGGTTCTCCCACTCGCGCGCCACCGGGTTCCAGGCCTCGATGCGGTAGAAGACGCGGCTGGCGTCGTCCGCCGCGGGCTCCGCGCCGCAGATGGCCACCTCCACGGGCTTGCCGTCGCTGGCGGTGCCCTGGAGCACGGTGCCCACCACGTCGCTGGCCGTCGCTCCGGCCTCTGGCGCCGGCACCGGCCACAGGCGGCCATGGTCGAAGCGCAGGCCCCTCATCCCTTCCTCCGCCTGCCGGGGCGCGTCCAGCGAAGCGGACACGAGCACGCTGGTGCGCTCGTCCGTCGGCTTCTCCGGATCCCAGCTGCGCTTGGTGCCCCACAGCATCGTCCCCTGGGGCCGGGCGATGCGCTGGGCCGTCTGGGACTGGCAGCGGCGCGCGTAGCGCTCGGCGTCGGGGGGGGCGCTCACGGACCGGGCGGGCCCGGGCTTCGGGGCGGCGGGCGGCGCGGCCTGCACGCGCACGGACAGGAGCAGGAACAGGCACGCCGGCAGGGTTCGGAGGGACGTGTTCACGCCTCCGATGAGCCCCCGGGATGGAAATCGATGCACGGAATCCTCCCGCCCTGGACCCCGGGCGCTCAATCCCAGCCCCTCAGCTGGACGCGCACGCGCCGCAGCAGCAGGTCCCACTCCTGGCGCTTGAGGGTCGCCAGCACGCGCCCGGTGACGATGGTGAGGCCGGTGAGCGTCATCACCGCGAAGCCGACGCGGTGGTCCCGCAGGCCCGCGTCGAGCAGGTTGGCCACCACGTCCAGGAGGAGGAACAGCGTCCCCAGCGCGAGGTAGGCGCGGATCCGCAGCGCCATGCCCACCGCCACGCCCAGAAGACAGACGGCGCCAAAGACAATCGCATACGTCCCGTCCGCGGACTCGCCCATCCGGGCCGCCAGCTTCGCCGCCGCGGGCACGTACAGCAGGAGTCCGCCCAGGACGCGCACCGCGTTGCGCGCCGCGTGCGGGAGGCTGGACGTGAAGAGCTGCCCCATCATCAGGAGGAGCAGCCCGAGCGGGGCCAGGTACACCTCCAGGCCCTCCAGGCCGAACGCGAGCGCGGCGAGCAGCAGCGCCAGGTTGCAGGCGGCCGCGGCGAACGCACCGAACATGCGGCTTCGCTCCACCGCGCCCAGCGCCGCGTACAGCAGGCCGGAGCCCCCCGCGAACAGGGCGGCGTCGCCCGTCGCGTCGCCGGGGAGGACAACCGCCACCGCGATGGGCAGCAGCGCCGCGAACCGCCGCGTCGCCTGCTCCACGGGCCGCACGCCCGCCCTGCGCGCCAGCACCGTCACGCCGACGAGGACGAAGCCCAGCGACAGCGCGAAGAGGGCGTCATGCTCCGGGCGGAGGCCCTGCGCGTACAGCCCGCGCACCAGCGCGTAGACGCCCACCACCGCCACCTGCACGAAGTAGACATGGCGGCCCGTGTGCTCGCGCCACGCGGCGTGCAGCGCCACGCCCACGGCCAGCCCGATGGCCGCCAGCGCCACCGGCAGCACGTCCTCCGGGGCCCGGCCTCCCAAGGCGACGGCCGCGAGCAGCAGCGCGCTCGCCACCAGCCACAGGTCGCGGCCCCAGCCCATGCCTCCCGCGACCTCGTCCCGGCGGCGGGCCGTCACGCGGCGGGCGACGTGGAGGGCCAGCGCGCTCCCCGCGGCGGCCAGCGCCAACGCGGCTCCGGACCGGGTGAGGAGGTGCAGGTACCCGGGCGCTCTGGGGTGCA
>JAFADT010000986.1 GCA_023424585.1 Pseudomonadota bacterium | reverse complement strand
CGGGGGCCAGGTCTTCGTGGGCGGCGGCGCGCTGCCCGCCGTGCGCGCGGAGGTGAACCCCACCGCGCTCAACAAGTACGGCCTGGGGCTGGAGGCGGTCCGCACCGCGCTGGGCGCGCAGAACGCCAACCGCCCCAAGGGCCAGCTGGAGGACGGCCCCCGCGCGTACACCCTCACCGCCACGGACCAGCTGCTGCGCGCGGAGCAGTACCGGCCGCTCATCATCGCGTACGCGAACGGCGCGCCGGTGCGGCTCGAGGACGTGGCCCGGGTGACGGACGACGACGTGGAGGACGTGCACAGCCTGGGGCTCGCCAATGGCAAGCAGGCCGTCATCCTGGTCATCTTCAAGCAGCCCGGGGCGAACGTCATCGACACCGTGGACGCGCTCCGGGACCAGCTGCCTGCCTTCCAGGCCATGCTCCCCGCGGACGTGGACCTCACGGTGATGATGGACCGCACCACCACCATCCGCGCCTCGCTGCGGGACGTGGAGGCGACGCTGCTCACGTCCATTGGCCTGGTCATCCTGGTGGTGTTCGCGTTCCTGGGCAACGCGCGCGCCACGCTCATCCCCAGCGTCGCCGTGCCCCTGTCCCTGCTGGGCACCTTCGCGGTGATGTCGCTGCTGGGCTTCAGCCTGGACAACCTGTCCATGATGGCGCTCACCATCTCCACCGGCTTCGTGGTGGACGACGCCATCGTCGTGCTGGAGGACATCGAGCGGCACATCGAGGACGGCCTCGCCCCGCTGGAGGCCGCGCTGCGCGGCGCGCGCGAGGTCGGCTTCACCGTGCTGTCGATGAGCCTCTCCCTCATCGCCGTCTTCATCCCGCTGCTGCTGATGCAGGGCATCGTGGGGCGGCTGTTCCGCGAGTTCGCCATCACGCTGTCGGTGGCCATCCTCATGTCGCTGGTCGTGTCGCTGACGGTGACCCCGGTCATGTGCGCGCGGCTCCTGCGCGCCCAAGAGCCGAAGCGGGCCCGCGCGTCCCTCCAGCCCTTCGAGGCCCTGCGCCGGGGCTACGCGCGCAGCCTCGCGTGGTCGCTGGAGCACCCCGTGCTGCTGCTCCTGCTCACCGTCGCGGCGGTCGCGCTCAGCGCGTACCTGTTCGTCGTCGTGCCCAAGGGCTTCTTCCCGCAGCAGGACACCGGCCGGCTCAGCGCCAGCATCCAGGCGGAGCAGGACATCTCCTTCGCGGCCATGCGCGAGAAGTTCACCGCCTACGTGCGGCTCATCGGCCAGGACCCGGCCGTGCAGTCGGTGGCGGGCTCCGTGGGCGGAGGCGGGCCGGGCGGCGGCTCCACGAACGCGGGCACGCTCTACGTCACGCTCAAGCCCCTGGAGGAGCGCCAGCTCAACGCCGACGCCGTCATCGGGCGCCTGCGGGGGAAGCTCCAGGCCGTGCCCGGCGCGACCGTGTACCTCCAGTCCGCGCAGGACCTGGTCATCGGCGGGCGGATGGGCAACGCGCAGTACCAGTACACCCTGTCCGCGGACTCCCTCGCCGTGCTCGACCGGTGGGCCCCGCGCGTGCTGGAGCGGCTGAAGCAGGTGCCGGGCGTGCTGGACGTCAACAGCGACCAGCGCAGCCACGGCCTGGAGACGAACGTGGTGGTGGACCACGACACGGCGGCGCGCTTCGGGCTCACGGCGGCGCAGATCGACGACGTGCTCTACGACGCCTTCGGCCAGCGGCAGGTGTCCACCCTGTACACCGGGCGCAACCAGTACCACGTGGTGATGGTGGTCCAGGGGCCCTTCTGGCAACGGCCGGAGAGCCTGAATGACCTCTACGTGGCGGGCGCCTCCGGGGCCCAGGTGCCGCTGGCCGCGTTCGCGACCTTCGCGCCCGCGAGCACGCTCCTGTCCGTCAACCACCAGGGCCAGTTCCCCTCCGCGACCCTGTCCTTCAACCTGAAGCCGGGGACGTCCCTGGGCACCGTGGTGACGGAGGTTGAAGCCGCCGTGCGCGAGCTGGGCCTGCCCGCGGGCGTGCAGGGCAGCTTCAGCGGCACGGCCCAGGCGTTCCAGGCGTCGCTCGCGTCGGAGCCGCTGCTCATCGCCGCCGCGCTGTTCGCCGTCTACATCGTGCTGGGCATCCTCTACGAGAGCCTCATCCACCCGCTGACCATCCTGTCCACGCTGCCGTCGGCGGGGGTCGGCGCGCTGCTCGCGCTGCTGCTGTTCCGGCTGGACCTGTCCATCATCGCGCTCATCGGCATCATCCTGCTCATCGGCATCGTGAAGAAGAACGCCATCATGATGATCGACTTCGCGCTGGTGACGGAGCGCCAGGAGCGGCTCGGCTCGAAGGAGGCCATCTTCCGCGCCGCGCAGCTGCGCCTGCGCCCCAACCTGATGACGACGATGGCGGCGCTCCTGGGCGCGCTGCCCCTGGCGCTGGGCACGGGCGTGGGCTCCGAGCTCCGCAAGCCCCTGGGCATCGCCATCGCCGGAGGGCTGTGCGTGAGCCAGCTGCTCACGCTCTACACCACCCCGGTCATCTACATGACCCTGGACCGCCTGGGCCGGCGGGTGCGCCAGTGGCGGGAGCGCCGCCTCGCGCACGGCCGCCCCGAGGGCGCCTGAGGAGCCGACGATGCGCCTCCACCTCCACGCCGCCCCGTGGCTCCTCTGCGGCCTGCTGACCGCGTGCGCCGTGGGCCCGGACTACCACCGCCCCCGCGTCGCGGTGCCCCAACACTTCAAGGAGGCCGCCGACGGCTGGAAGCCCGCGGAGCCCAATGACAGACACGACCGGGGCGCGTGGTGGAAGCGCTTCGAGGACCCGGAGCTGGACGCGCTGGAGGAGCGCGTCGCCCGCGCCAACCAGACCGTGGCGGGCTACGAGGCCGCGTACCGCCGCGCCCGCGCGCTGGTGGCCGAGGCCCGCGCGTCGCTGCTTCCCACCCTGGGGGGCTCCGCCTCCCTGACGCGGGCGCGCGGCGCGGGGCGGACCGCCAACACCCCCACCGGCACCAACGCCGGCGTGCCCACCGTGGGCAACGTCCACGACCTGTCCCTGGAGGCCACCTGGGAGCCGGACCTCTGGGGCCGCGTGCGCCGGCAGGTGGCGGGCGCGAGGGCCAACGCCCAGGCCGCCGGCTCCGACCTGGACAACGCGAAGCTGTCCGCCCAGGCCATGCTCGCGCAGAGCTACTTCCAGCTCCGCGCGCTGGACGCCACGCAGCGGCTGCTGGACGACGCCGTCGTGGGCTACCAGCGGTCGCTCCAGCTCACCCGGAACCGCTACGCGCAGGGCGTGGCGGCGCGGCCGGACGTGCTCCAGGCGCAGACGCAGCT